>DASWXL010000141.1:0-14485 GCA_036405495.1 Sphingobacteriaceae bacterium
TATTGACGATGAGCTGTTCCGCCTTTTCCAGATCATCCAGAAAAATGCAAAAAAGATGGGCATCCTGATTGACGATTTGCTTGCATTCTCTAAAATGGGCAGAAAAGAGCTCGCCAGGACAACCATAAACACCAATGACATGGTGAAGCAGATCATTCAGGATCTGGACACTCCAGGTAAGGAAAAGACAAAGTTCATTGTAGGCGATCTGCAGCCTATTGAAGGGGATTATACGCTCATAAATCAGTGCTTTATTAATCTGATCTCCAATGCGGTGAAGTATTCATCCCGGAAAAAGCAGCCTGAGGTAACGATCACTTGTGTAAAGGATGGCCCGCAGTGGGTTTATTCTGTGAAGGATAATGGTACAGGCTTCAATATGGATTATGCCCACAAGCTTTTCGGCGTTTTTCAGCGACTGCATTCCGATGAAGAGTTTGAAGGCACCGGTGTTGGACTGGCTATTGCCCAGCGGGTGATAACGAAGCACGGAGGGAAGATATGGGCTGAAGGCGAGGGTGGCAAGGGTGCGGTATTTTATTTTACACTACCAGAACACAACACATTCCAAAAATATGAATCTGAATAAGACAGACATTCTTTTGATTGAAGACAACGCCGACGATGCCGGTTTGACGATTCGGGCGCTGCGGAAAAACAATGTGCTTAATACTATTATACATCTGTCAGACGGTGAAGAAGCTTTGAATTATATCTTTTGTGAAGGCGAATACCATGGCCGAAACCACAACGAACTTCCCAGATTGATCCTCCTCGACCTGAAAATGCCGAAAGTTGATGGCCTCGAGGTATTAAAACGAGTTAAGTCGGACGTTAAAACGAAAAACATACCGATCATCATTCTGACTTCTTCAAATGAGAATGCGGACGTAGAAGAATGTTACCGGATGGGCGCAAACAGCTATCTGGTAAAGCCGGTCGAGTTTGACGGTTATCTTCAGGCGATCGGCACGCTCAGTAACTACTGGCTTCAACTTAACCAATATCCCCAATAGACGAAACATGGAGACTATCAAAGTACTGATACTGGAACATGACCCGAACGATCTGGAATTGCTTCAGTATGCCCTGAGAAAAAGCGACCTCACCTACACGTCTGAAGTCGTAGCGAATAAGAAGGAGTATGAACAAGCGCTGGTCTCATTTGACCCGGACATTATATTGTCTGACTATTCGCTGCCTTCTTTCGACGGACTTACGGCTTACTGTATCAAGCAAAAGGTGCTGCCAAACGTGCCTTTCATCGTGGTATCGGGAACCATCGGAGAGGAAAATGCGGTCGAACTCATCAAGATGGGAATAACCGATTATGTACTCAAAGAGAAGATGTACCAGGTGATCCCCAAGATACAGCGGGCATTGAGAGAGGCCGCTGAGCGGGCAAAAATAAAACAGGCGGAGCGGGAAATTGCGGACCGTAATGAGCGGATAGAAAATATCCTGGAAAGTATCACGGAGGGCTTTATTGCGCTGGACAACAACTGGCGTGTAACTTACTGGAATAAGACGGCGGAGGATCTCCTTGGCCGGAAGCGTGAAGACATCATGGGCAAGTATGTCTGGGATGAATATGAAAATGCCACTAATTTCTATTCTGAATATCAGCGGGTAATAGCTGAACAGACAAGCTCGGTTTTCGAAGAGTATTTTGCGCCTCTGGGTAAGTGGATCCAGGTGAGCGCTTATCCTTCAAAAGACGGAATATCGATCTTTTTCAGGGATATTACCGAAAGCCGCCGTCAGGAAGCTATGAGGAGGCTTGAAAATGAGGTGCTGGAGCTGTACACGAAGCCGGGCTCTTCAATAGAGGAGACGATCGAACATATGCTTAACGGTGTAAAGGAGATACATCCGGAGCTGCTTTGCAGCACGCTTAAGGTGAAGAACGGGAAACTGTTCTACTGGGCATTTTCTCACCTTCCGAAATCATTCATTGACGAAACCGATGGCAGGATGATCGCCATCGGTGAAGGTACATGCGGCACAGCGGCACTGATGAATCGAAAGGTGGTGGTGACGGACATTGCGTCCGGGACATTGCTCCCCAGATATATGGATATCGCGGAAAAATATGGGATCCGGGCAAGTATTTCATATCCCTTCAACGATCCTTACCGGAATGTGCTGGGCACTTTTTCCGTTTGTCTGAAAACAGCCCGTGACCTGTCGGAGGCGGAAGAGAAGACCCTCGAAACTGTTAAGCAGATCCTTCAGCACATTCTGGAAAATCATATTGCGGAGACCGCATTGAAAGAGAGTGAAGAAAAATACAGCCGGCTGTTCAATGAGAACCCGATGCCGATGTGGGTGTTCGATCCGGATACCTTAGGGTTCCTGAGTGTAAACGAAGCGGCAATTCGACATTACGGATATAGCCGCGAAGAATTCATGAACATGACGATCAGGGATATCCGGCCAAAGGATTCAGTCAAAAAAGTTGAAAGGACAGTAACGGCCTCTAAGGAAATCGGCTCCGTTTACCAGGGGGTATTTGACCATTTGAAGAAGAACGGAGAATTGATCAAGGTAGCCATAAACGGTAGTGCCATACCGCTGGGCGAGAAAATGGCCCGGCTGGTACTGGTCAATGATATTACCGAGAAGCTAAGGGCGGAGAAAGCCATTGAATTGAGTGAAAAGCGCTTTAAGGCGCTTGTGCAGGAGGGGTCGGATCTGATCAGCGTAATGGATCTGAACGGGAATTATAAGTATGCAAGTCCGGCACTGGTAGCATTAATAGGAGCCGATCCGGAACGCATATCGGAGGTGAATGGTCTACTACATGTTCATCCCGGCGACCGAAAGCGGGTGGCCGACGACCTTGTTGGTGTGGCCGCACAAAAACGGGCGCAGACGGCCCCGTTCCGGTTTAAAGCTGGTAACGGCGAATACAGATGGCTGGAGTTTATCGGTACAAACCTGCTGGATGATCCGGCGATCAACGGTATAGTAGTGAATTCTAAGGATGTCACTGAACGGATAAATTACATTCAGGCCATCGAATCGCAGAATTCGAGGCTGCGTGAGATCGCCTGGATCCAGTCGCATATAGTACGTGCGCCGCTGGCGCGGATCATGGGACTGATCGACCTGGTGAAAAATTACCAGGGACAGTATGATTCGCAAGCCGAGCTTCTGGAACATATTCTGACCTCGGCGCACGAACTGGATGATGTGATCAGACAGATCGTGAAAAAGACCGAACGCGTAAAAACACTCGAAGATGAGAACCAGAGTATTAGTAGTTGATGATGACGACATCGTTATTTTCCTGCATGAGCTGATGGTCCGCGAAAGCGGCCTGTCAGACGAACCGGTTAGCTTTATGAACGGGCAGGCGGCGCTTGACTACATTCTGCAGCACCGTGCCACTGATGAAAAGTACCTGATCTTTCTTGATCTGAACATGCCAGTGATGAACGGCTGGGAGCTGCTGGAGGAACTTAAGGAATTGAGCGGTCCGGAGATCAGGGTCGTGATCGTAACGTCTTCAATTGATGCTGATGATCATAAGCGCTCGGAGAACTACTCATTCGTGATCGGTTATCTCGAAAAGCCGCTGTCTGCTGAGGCGTGCAAAAGATTTACTTAACACCTCTATGACAAAGACCTTTCGCCGTTTTACGATCTTTAAGTATGAATTTTCACACACGTAAATGGATCAAACCGGAAGATCTGAATGCGAACGGGACGCTCTTCGGCGGAAGCCTGCTTAAATGGATCGATGAAGAGGCCGCTATTTATGCGATCGTTCAGTTAGACAATCCGCGGGTAGTAACGAAGTACGTTTCGGAAATAAATTTTGTTAGCTCTGCCCGGCAGGGCGACATTATTGAGCTGGGTATTACCGCAACAGAGTTTGGTCGGACGTCGATAACGATGCGATGCGAAGTAAGGAATAAGATCACCCGTAAAAGTATCCTGACGATTGATAAATTGGTATTTGTCAATCTCGGTCCTGAGGGTGATCCCGTTCCGCATGGTAAGACCCGGATCAAGTACATCGAAGAGCAGTTTCAGCACGACGATGAGAATGATCCGGGATAGATTTTGCTCTCCGGATGCCAGGAAGTCGGCTCTGAGATTCCATGTTGCTGATGGGGGTATAGGAAATAGAGGTAGGTATCCTCCGGATCTCCGTACCTGTCGTTTCCGTTACCGTCTCTTTTGCCTTTAACGTAACTGTAGCTGGTTCCGACCATCACTGCTTTGTGCAGGTATACGTCTGCTGCAAGATCGAATCCGTGCACGCGTTCAGGATGGCGGGCGATAACGTAGAAGCCATTTTGTTCAATGAAGCTCGATCCGAGTTTTGACTTACTGATGTAACCTGAAGCCTCAAACCGGAACGCCCTGAATAAGTCCAAATAATATTTAGAATAAATCTAAGTAAGGCGTATGGGGTGGGTTTTATTGTTATCTGAAAACCTTTGACCTGGCCCGTAAGTTGTTCTATGATAGTATGATGAAGAGTATTTTTCACAGCCCGGGCCCTGACGACCGGAACGAGAATAAAGACCGCGCAAAAAAACAGAATGGTCCTTCAACCCCGCGCGACGAGGAGTTCGAACAGCATTATGGTGATCTCGAAGGAGGAGATGCGGGAGCCGATCTTCCCGAGACCGACCACGATACCGAATTTCTGGAATAGCATCCTGCTTTTTATCCTTTCGTGCCCGGTAAGGTGTTCAGTATCAACTGGCGGCTGGAAACCCAATGTTAAAAAACGTTAAAAACTTTTGCTTCTACGAACTTGTTCGTAATATTGTATACGAAATAATTCGTACAATGGAAATCAAACCAACAGCAAGCGAAATGGAGATCCTGCAGATTCTCTGGCAGAGGGGAAGCTGCACGGTCCGCGAAGTCAATGAGATCCTGACCGCTGACCGCGGTGAAGAGGTCGGGTATACCACCACCCTGAAGCTGATGCAGATCATGTCGGAAAAGAAGATGGTGGAACGCGACACCAGCAGCCGCACGCATGTTTACAGGGCCGTGCTCAATCCCGAGCAGACCAAACAGACCGTCGTGAACAGGTTCATCAACCGCGTTTTCAATGGCTCGGCCGCCCAGCTGGTGATGCATGCGGTGAATAAGAGGTCATCGAAAGAAGAAATTGAAGAGATACGGAAATATCTTGATCAGCTTGATAAAAAGTAGTGTCTTATGGAACTGTTTTTCATACTCACCGAAGCGATGTACCGGTCGCTGTACCAGGGGATAGTGGTCTACCTGGTGGCAAAGCTTGTTTTGTTAAGCTTCACCGGACTGCCGTCATCCCTGCGCTATAAGGTTTTATATACCGCGCATTGCCTGATCTTTTTCCTGTTTTGCGTCAACCTGTACACCATAGGGAGGCAGATCGGTAGTATGCCGGCAGATCTGCCGGCAGCTGCATCCGTTCCGACAGCTTCGCCGCTGAGATACATCAGCATAAAAGCGGTGGTCATGAGCCATGCCCCGCTCATCGGCGCAGTGTATCTTATTGGTCTTCTTACACAGACCGTACTTCTTGTTTCGGGATGGTTGCGGATGAAGGGCTTCTGTGCGGGGGATTCGGTGGTTCCGGCATTCTGGAATGAAAAGCTCGCAGTGTGGAAGGACCGGCTGCAGATCTCTCAGGATGTCAGGCTCGTTGCCGGAACTAAGGCAGCAGCGTTTACTGCAGGCTTCGTCAAGCCGGTGATCTATCTTCCGGTTACCGCCTTTACCGGCCTGAGTACCGCGCAGGCGGAAGCTATCCTGTTGCATGAACTGGCCCATATCCGCCGGAACGATTATATCTTCAATCTGATCCAGAAGGGTATTGAAGCAGTGATGTTCTTTAATCCCGCTTCGCGGGCCCTGGGATCCGAGATCGGGAAGGAGCGGGAGTTCTGCTGCGACGACCTGGTTCTCCGTTACACGGAAAGTCCGCAGCAATATGCCGGGGCATTATTTATGCTGGAAAGCAGCCGGCTGGAAAGGCTTTCTGCCGGTCTGGCGGCCACCGGATCAGCGAATACATTATTAGACAGAATAAAACGCATAACAACTATGAATACCTACAGATCGACCGTAAAACCCGGCATTCTTGGCCTTACCGCCATTGTTGCCATTGGATTATCCGTGGCCTGGATCGCTCCGGCCAGCGATACACTGAAAGTTAAACCCGCCAGCAAGAATATTCTGCCCGATGTTCCTGCGGCACCGGCTCCTCCTGAAGCACCGGCTGTCCCGGGGAAACTGCCCCGGCTAAAGGTGCCTGCAACTGCTCCGGCGCCGCCAAAGGCCGCTCCTGCGTTGCCGGATACCATTCCGCCGGTTTCCGACTCCATGAGCCAATACTTCAGCAGTCCGGCCTGGAAAGAGCACATGGAAGCTGTTAAAAAACACACGGAAGAGCTGAAGAAGCATTTTGAGAGTGCAGAGTGGAAACAGCACATGAAGGAAATGAAGGAACACGGTGCCGAACTGCAAAAGCATTTCAATTCGCCCGAGTGGAAAAAGCAGCAGCAGATGATCGCGAAGCATGCCGAAGAAATGAAGAAGCATTTTGAATCTCCTGAATGGAAGAAGCACATGGCAGAAATTCAGAAGCATGGTGAGGAAATGGAAAAGCAGTTTAATTCTCCTGAATGGAAGAGAAAGATGGAAGAGATCGAAAAGCGGGGAGAAGAGATGGAAAAGAAGTTCAATTCACCTGAATGGAAGAAGAAGATGTCAGAAATTGAGAAGCGAAATGAGGAAATAGAGAAGAAGTTCAATTCTCCGGAATGGGAAAAGAAAACGGAGGAGCTCGAGGCGTCCGAAAAAGACAGTAACTAAGATAGAAGAATTAAAGAAGGAGAGCCTGTAAAGGCTCTTTTTTTATGCGTGAGGCTTTGTGTTCTGCTCTCCGGTCTTCAAAGTATCGTAGGTTTCGCCGATCACGCTGATCAGAGCGGCATCCACCGGGCAATCGTCGTGCTTCGCGACCCAGGTTTCTTCATTCTTTCTGATCCTGAAGGTATCCCCGCCGTTGATCGAACAGATGTACTTCAGCCCGTCCTTGCTGCACGGCTTGCATTCAACCTGCACTTCTTCCGTGCGGTTTTCATGTGTAATGGTAAAAATATCGGTCATGGTCTTATCCGGGCAAAGATAAGATTCTTACGGGTATAACGATAGTAGCCTGCCCCCTCACGATCCGGCTGGGAGTGCCGGATCCGAAGGGACATGATAAGGTCTTAACGCTTCTGTAGTACGTAATCCACAGAATATCTTCCGCTGCCGGCCACAAGCAGGATTACATAGGTAGCCAGGTAATGGATCCCCAGCTCTTTCTTGCCGAACGGATCTGCCGAATGGATCATGAAAACGGCAACCAGCATGGTAATGATCAGCGGTACGGCGGCTATCCGTGTTCCAAGACCCGCTAACAGGAATACCGAGCATAACACTTCTGCAAATACAGCCAGGGCTAATGATACTTCGGGTGTAGTACCAAATACTCCCGGGAACTGGACAGGCTCTCCTGAGAATAACATCTGGAGCTTCGGTAAGCCGTGAACAAGCATTAGGATTGCTATAGTTACGCGCGCCACCAGCAGGGCAATGTCGGTCAGTTTTGAGTTAGCGTCTACGCTGAATAACTGTTTCATTTTACTGTTCTTTTTATTAGTAGTTGTAATTCGTTGTTTTTAACACTGCAAAAGTATCACGCACCGCTGATCCGGCAATTGATCTATGTTATAAAAATGTATTGATCTGGATCAATGTGAAATTGATGTGTAAGGTTTAGCGGAGGTGATGTTTCACAGTTATCATGCACGCATCCTTTCGTTTCAGAAAATTGGGATAGTGTGAACTCTGGATTGCTACACCAGAGTTGCTTATTTTGAGACGGACAAAAAAACAAAATCTTTCATGAGATCATTCCGGTTCATCGGTCAACCGGCTCGAAAAGCTATCTATGGGCGTTGCTTTGGTGTTACGGTATAGATGTCAAATACTGGATTTCACATCGGCAAATACGTTGTTCAATAACATAAATTTTGTTTGCTGTTTCCGGTTTTCAAATCAGCCCGGGCAGGATGCGGCAAGAGCACTGCTGGCAAAGGTCTATCTGGTGATGGGAAACTATAGAAAGGCACAGGAATATGCCGAAGCCTCGCTGCTTATCAGGAATGACCTGATCGATTACAATTCCCTCGACCAGCTGGCTGCGCGACCGTTGCCGTCTTCCGTGCCCTCCGCAACAAGCGCAGGGAATAAGGAGGTTTCGTTTTATGCTATTGCCATTTCCTATTCGTTTTCGGGATCGAAGGCTTCATCAACTCTGATCGATTCGATGTTATTTGACAGCTATGACGCTAACGATCTTCGGAAGGCGATTTACTTCAATAATAAAGGTAAACGGGTGGTGAATATAAAAGCGAATTATAGCGGCAACTCTTCCTTGTTCGGCGGACTTACCACAAGTGAAATGTACCTGGTACTGGCGGAATGTGCGGCGCGGAACGGCGACGCAACCTTGGCTATGAATACCCTTAATACCTTACTGGAAAAGCGGTGGAAAACGGGGACATTCACGAAGCTGACGGCTGTAAATGAAGAGGATGCTTTAATGTTGGTTTTGCGCGAACGAAGAAAGGAATTGGTCGGAAGAGGTACCCGATGGTCTGATCTGCGAAGACTAAATCAGGATCTGCGTTTTGCCGTAACGCTGGAGCGAACCGTTCAGGGGAAGCCGTATTTGCTGCCCCCTGGAAGCAACCGGTATGTTTTTCCGATTCCGGCTGATGAGATTCAACTAACGGGAATAACACAGAATCCGCGTTAGGCAATAAACGGCTGGCCGCCTCCAGCCAGCCGTTTTGAACTTATTTCAGAAAATAGTCACCGCGAACGATGTTTGACGGCTCAACGATGCCAGGGTGGCCATCGTTTTCCTGATCATTCGGGTCCACGGTGCTTGGGAACTCTGCAGTACAGATCTCAGAGCTTGGCTCACAGTCGTAATCCACTCCCTTCATTCCTGTTACCGGAGACCATTCTCCGCTACTCTCATTTAGTTCATACAGAGTAGTAGTCGCTTTACTGAAAGAGTTCTCAGTTGCGAACGCAAAGCAGAATGCCACCATGGCAAATGCTGCTATTAAATTGATTTTTAAAGCTTTCATGTTTGAAATTTTAAATGATTAATAAGCCGCGGGAACAGGGGGGCGGCATCCCCCGCAAGTGGTTTGGAAATGTGGTCCGGACGGCGGCTCCTGCTTTAACGCCGCCCGGCATTCGGATCGGGCGCTCTGATCCTGGGCAGCTTCTCAACCCCGTTCTTGCCGTATCCCGGCCGGATGTCCGACGACTGTTTATCCTTCTCTGAGGATAGCTCGTCCGGAGCCTTGTTCTCACCAAACGCCTTGGGTTGAGAAGTTTGCGAATAAAAAGATATAGCGACTAACGTTAGTGCCAGGAAAAAGAGGTTAAAGAGCAGGTGCTGCCCCCAGGTCATCTGTTCAAGCACACCACCGCAGGAGCAGGGTATCCAGCCGACTATTCCGGTCATGACGATGCTGATATAAACGGTGAACTGAAACAGCAGCAAAAGAGAGGCAAGAAGCCCGGCCCGTACTGTTTTCGGAAAAATAAGCAGTCCAACAACCATGAGCTCGGTCACCGGAACTGCCCACACAAGCACCTCTGCCATCCTCGCCGGGAACATCTGGTTCAGCATCTGCTCTCTGCTCTCCTCATAGTCGATCAATTTGCTTAAGGCAGCATATACCCAGAGCAGGATCAGCAGCACAGTGGTCAGCGAGGTGAATATGGAAAGGCTATTGTTTCGACGTTTCATTCTTCCATGATTGCCAGACTAAATCTCGGGAAGAACTTATTGAAAAAAGATGTCTTGCGACACCAAATCGGTTGTCTGAGAACAACAGATCGATTGTTTTTAGACAGTTTTATACCTGCTGTGGGTCAGGGAATTGATCTATGTTAAGTGGATTTTCGTTGGTTTACCCTTGCTTTTACTTTCGAGAATGTTGAAGGCGTCATGTCAAGGTAAGACGCAGAATCTCGCGATGAAAACCGGTTCTTGGGAAAAGCGGTTGAACCGTTCAAATTTTTGCTCGGCAGACAAGCTGTTAAAGCTCTGTTTGACCTCCGTCTTGTTTTTGTCTTTTAAAAGAATGGCATTGGCGATAGGATTTGATTCGGCAAACGTCTGGAATATATGTTCAACTTGCGATCTTGAAAGCATCATTACATCCATATCCTCCAGACACTGAAAGTATTTTTTTGCTTGGGTGCCCTGAATAAAACTTTCCGCATCCATCAGCAGTTCGCCTTCCATCCAGAAATTCGTTACGATCTCTGAGCCTTCTTCATCAGTAATGTATTCCCTGGCTGCACCCTCAAGGATGAACCATTGCCTGGTGCAAACTTCTCCCGGCCAGATTAGGATCTGCCCCTTTTTTAACTTTTGGAGCACGGCATTGTGTTCCAGGTACTCCTGGTATTCTTTTGTGAGCGGCCTGAATTGCGACAGGTATCGGATGAGTTTTTCAGCGGACATACTTACCTCGGGTGAAATGTAAAGTTCGTCCTTGTTTTCACTTTTGGGCTTGATGTATATCAAGTCTGTAAATTGGGGAAGTATTCTGCTTAATGCTGCGGGCGTTATGCCAATACCGGAAGCGACCATTCGTTTGCTGGCATAAACGAACAGGTCGGGATAGGTCTCAAGAAGCACGCGAAGCCGCTCGGGAGCCCTTTGGAGCTTAAAAGCGTAACTCATCCGGGTTTTTTGTAAAGCATGCTGGTAGATCAGATGTTTGCTAAGCTTTTCAAAAGCTTTATGCTTTGAACAAAGTTCATTCAGGTTATCATGAGTAATTGATAACAGCTTACACTCTGACAGAAGCTCGATCCCTACACGTGAGGGCGACGCGAATACGAAACTTTTAAAAGAAGTGATAAATTCACCTTTCCCGGCAAAGACCGCGGTTGTCCGATCACCATCCTCTTCATGGAACAGGTGAGCAAAACCTTCTGAAATGAAATAAATTTTATAAGCGACCTGTCCCGGTTTCAATAGCAGATGATGTCTGGGAAATTGCTCATCCTCAAAGTAGTCGGAAAGCGAGTCTCTAATCTCAGGTCCTAATGCGAGTTTCGCTGTAATGACATTGATCAACTCATTCATAACATTAGCGTTTGATGTAAGTCAAATCGTTAACTGGTTGAGTGCGTTAATTTTGATTAATTCAAACTTAATGATATTAAACTAAAATGCAATACCCTGACTGCACGAAGGATTTTGAATGCAAGTGGAAGCAGCAGGCACTAAAACTAAGAGGGGGAACAGACATATGTTTAATCTTTATTCGGTTTTTAGACTTTTGGTGCGGATACTTGATGCTTTGCTATCTCTTGATGAGAAAGTAGGCAGGATACTTGAACATCAGAAGAATGTGCAACAATCGCCCGTATCGGAAAAGTGGCTGGAAGGCGCCGATCTCAAGCAGCTGTATAATCTCAGCGACAGCACGATATACCGACTTGCAAAACGCAGTGTCCTAAACCCGGTGATGGTCGGGAAGCGCAAATATTTTAAAGAGTCGGAAGTGCAGCAGTATGCAAGGGTGCTTCTGAAACGGGTCAGAGATTAAAATGCCCGTCGGTATTTTTCGGCTATTCTTCGAGTAAGCTTCGAAAGGCGTCTGAGACTCGTTCGGGACAAGTGGCAGACATATTCGATAAACGTTCGACTTACCTTCGACTTGTGTTCGACTTGTGTTCGGGATTTGTTCGGCTGCGCTTCGGCAGTTGTTCGACAAGCGTTCGACTGAGGTTCAGCTGGCACAAAAAAAAATCAATTCATCACCCGACCGAGTTCGTAATCTGTCTCCGGTAATTCTTCTTTCTGCCTTTAAGTCATCCCGATAATCGGTGAAAAATGGATGCCACGTCCCTAATAACCGGTCAACGTCAGTCACTGTTCCGGTCATGCTCATTCACGTTCAATCATAATTTTGAAGCCCTTCACAGTTAGGGATATGTTTGTTTCGAAGCACGGCGTACCGGTACAATGAGGTGCTGATAACAAATGGTTTAACTTAATTAAAAATCAAATGGGAAGAATTCGTAAAGGAGCCAATGGTGGCTTCTCCGGCAAGGCCGGAAGCGTAATTGGAAGTAACTGGAGGGATATCGATTATATCCGCGGACTTCCAAAACTAAGCGGCAAACCTGCAACTCAAAGGCAGTTAGAGCAGCGAGCAAAGTTCCAGACTGCGGTCAACTTTCTGCAGTCAGCAAAAAGTGTCCTGAACCTGGGGTTCCGGACTCAAAAAACCGGCAGGGCAACCGGTTATAATATCGGACTTCAGAAATTGCTCGCTGAAGCGATCACAGGTGTTTATCCTGCTTTCGCGATTGACTATGCGAAAGTCACGATCAGTGCCGGTGGCCTTGGGTCTGCCATCGGGCCGGCAATGCTCTCTGCCCAGCCGGCAACCCTTACCATAACATGGGCGCCAAGCGTCAACGGGTTGAATGCCTTTGTGGACGATCAGGCTAAAATTCTGATGTACAACGAGGCGAAGAACCAGTTTATTCTGAATGATACAGAAGTACTGCGTTCGGAAGGAATGTATGAAACCGAGCTTCCGGCGGTGTATTCCGGTGATCAGATCCATGCCTGGATATTCTTCACAGACAGGAATAATGCCCTGACGTCAAACAGTATTTATGTGGGCTCTGTGATGCTGTCCTAGTATTAGCGGCGGGCAGGAAACTGCCCGCTTTTTTGTAATCTTTATTAGTAACCATATTATCCGATAAAAAAATGGAAACAATGACAACAACCATAGTTTTGGCGATCATTTCAGTCTTATTATCCATGATCGCTTACTTTCTGAAATCCCTTCATCTCGACTTTAAAAAAATGGAAGAGGACATGGAAGAATTAAAGGTCGGTTCCCGACTTATTCGAAGCGAAACCCGATCTGCGCATGATCTTCTCGCTCAGCAAACTCGTTTCCTCGAACAGCGGGTGGAACATTTGGAGCAAGTTTCCATAAGTAAGGACAAACGGCAAAGGATCAAGGCAGCCACATAAACCCATGAAAATCACAGAAAGTCGTGAGCCGATATCTACCAGACTCGTAATAGAGAACGGAGATTGACACTATAGTGCTTGAAAATATCGGGCACTATAGTTCGTATTTTAACGGGGGGACAGTTCGATCGTATCTTACTCTTATTTCTTGAAAAAAACATTTATTAGTTTTGAATTAATATATTGCCACTTTAACTCTTCTTATCAGATAATATGGCAAAAGAAAGTGTTCTGACGGAATCAGAAAAGGACTCATTTCAAATTGAAAAATTTATTTTTCATATAATTATTCAACAAGATTTTGATCCGATTTATCTGGAAGAGGTTGCCTTAACGGATGCCCAAAAAGAGTTTTTCAAAAAGCGATTCAATGATATTTCGGAAGGTACCCAGTATGTGTTCCAGGATAAGGACAAGTCTGACTTATACCGCAGCTGTTCAAATCTGATGAATGATCCGGCTAATCGATTTCTTGAGATATCGAAAAAGATCACCTATTCATTTAAGCAATTTCATAATAAAAACACGAATGATGGCGTGTTTATTACAGCGCTGGTATCCGTGCAGGGCTCGAGAAAATTAATTTTTCTATTGAAATTGGATCACCGGACTGTATACCAGTATAAGATAACCCGAAACCGCGCTTTATTGGAAGAGATCAAGAACACCTTTGTTGAGGATAAGAAGGCAATTCAAAAAGCCGCAATCATTGACATATCGGATCACTATAAATGGGATGTCTTAGCAAAAGATAGAACTGCAACCAATACTGATGCAGGCATAAGAGATTATTTCGCCAAATTTCTAACTGTTACCGAATTAGAAACACCGTCTAAGCTCACTGAGAATGCGGTGAAATTTGCGAATAAGTGGGCAATTGCCAATCTGCAGGATCTCGACCCTGAACAGGAAGTTTCGTCTTACAAGAGCCGGGCTATCTCATATTTGCTTACTTCCAATAAGTTCGATACTGAAGATTTTATAAACACAGTCATTTTAGATAGTGATCCGGAAAGACGGGAACGACTATCGAAGTCGTTTAAATCTTATTTGGATGAGTATGGGTTAACTGGTCAGTCGTTTGTTCCGACGCGCGGAGTATTAACGCGGTCCAAAACGAAGAATGTCCGGCAAACGGCTGAAGGGATTAAAATCGAATGGGAGGGTGAGGCCTCAGAGTCGAACCTGACAATAGCGAAGGAAAGTGACGGTTACTACCATATACGGATTAAAACAAGTGATTTAAAGATACTAGACAGTTCAAGGTAATAATGGAGCAGCGTTATGCGGAAATCCTGCCTACACTTGTAAGTGTGTCGTCTCTGGCTACTGAAACAGCGGATGCCTGGGGCTTCGTTCGTTTCAATGGAAAGC
>DASWXL010000142.1:0-4655 GCA_036405495.1 Sphingobacteriaceae bacterium
GTGCCCGATGTGAGCATTGCGGGCTATTTGATAAGTTCGCGGATTGGCGCAGTGGTTTACAATTTCTTCCATCACCAGGGCATCGCTCTCGGGATTGGAATAGCTGGAGTCCTTATGCGTAATGAAGCACTGAATCTGGCAGCAATCATGCTTTTTGGGCATAGTGCCCTGGACAGGATGTTTGGATACGGTCTAAAGTACAACAGCGGGTTCAGATTTACACATCTCGGGACGATTGACAGGAGGACAAAAACATGAAAGTGCAGTCATTTTTTTCCGGACCTAAAGCTAAAGTGCTCGCATCCATCGCAGGCCTACTCGTTTCCGGATCTTTAATTGCTAGCTACCTGAAAGATTCTCCCGATACGGCATGGTATTATGTCATCTCCTTCTATTGGGCATGGATCCTTGCATCGGTCTGGATGATTATTCCCTTTCATGAGGTAAAGCAAATGTTCAGACGACCGCAAAAGGGCTTCTGGTATTTGCTTCCCGCTATCTTTATTATTCCCGCTTTTATCACCGTTTTTCTTCCACATGCAGATCTGCTTCAGCTGGACCGGTTACTGCTTCTTAATATTCTGGCTGCCATCATAAATCCGTTTATTGAGGAAATTTACTGGCGCGGAATGATAAGCAAGATTTTTGAGCGTCAGGCCTGGATGTCATTCTCAGTATCGGTGACCGGTTTCGCGCTAAGTCACCCTCTTCTCATGGGCATAAACAGCGAATCATTGGACGGTATGCCCGGTTTTTTTGGATCACTGGTGACGGGCACCATCTGGTGGCTGTGCTACAACAAAACGAAAAGCCTCACCGGCAATGTCGTAACTCACAGTATCGCCAACATTTGCGGGATGACGGTCTACGTATTGAGTAACAGAATTATAATGTAAGCCGCTCAAAACACTCTTCTCAGCAACTGTGCGTCTGTCCGCAATGATGGTGCAGTACCGCATTAATATCGCCCCGGCCTAACTGAATATGCCCGATCGATTCGGTGAATGCCCGGTTACAAACTATATTTGCGGCCTGTTTTCTCCTGTTCGGGAACAGAGTTTACTTTTAATTTAGATCGGACAAAAACTATGAAGAGTGTATTTAATCAAAACGATGTTAACGAATTGCTTTCCCGGCTAGACCAACTCAGCCCGGCTTCGGAACGGCAATGGGGAAAAATGACCGTGGGCCAGATGCTCGCGCACTGTAACGTAACCTATGAACTTGTTTACGAAAACAAACACCCTAAGCCAAACGCGTTTGTGAAATTTCTGCTTAAGCTCTTTGTGAAGAACTTCGTTGTTAATGCAAAGCCTTATAAGCCAAACGGACAGACGGCTCCGGTTTTTTTGGTCAAAGACGACAAAGATTTCGCCACTGAAAAAATACGGCTTGTGAACTACATCAATAAAACGCGTGAAATGGGCGGAGCATGGTTCAATAACCGTGAGTCACACTCTTTTGGAAAACTTACGAGGGACGAATGGAACAATATGTTCTATAAACATCTTGATCATCATCTGAAGCAGTTTGGTGTATGAAGTAATAAGTTTCTATCGACCGGCGCTGCCAGGTGCAGGGCCGGTCACGGCTTACTGCCAGCCCTTGAGCAGGTGCCGGTATTGATTCAGCACGGTCGACTTTGATATGAAGCCCGCGAATTCTTCCTGAAAATCGATCACCGGCAGGTTCCAGGAATTGGATTCATCAAACTTTTTAACGATCTGCACCACATTATCATCGGCTTTGATGACGGTTGGCGGTGCCTTGACGATATTCCTTATTGCAAGTCCGCGATGTGCTTCATGATCAAACATATAGGGACGCAGATCGTCCAGCGTGATAATGCCCTCGAGTTTCTTTTGACGATTGATCACTCCAATGATATTCCGGCGACCGTTTTTAACCAGCTCGAGAAGGTCATCGAAAGAGGCGTCCACATCAATGGTTTGTGTATCCTGGTCAATTAACTGTTTCGTATCGAGAAGAAGAAGGAGATTTTTATCGTGCTCACGCGTAAAGATCTTGCCTTGCTCGGCGAGGTCCTTCAGATCGGGCGACACAGCCGAAAAGCTGATCGTGACCAGGTATGAGATCACCGAAACGATCATGAGCGGAATAAACAGGTCATAGCCCGCACTTGATTCGGCGATCAGAAAGATCGCGGTAAGCGGTGCATAAAGAACACCGCTGATGACGCCTGCCATGCCTACGATCACCAGCGTTGCTACCGGAACATCCGCAAAACCTAGCTGCATACACACCGTCGCGAAGAAAAACCCTAAAGTTCCTCCGGCAAACAACGAGGGAGCAAAGTTACCGCCATTACCGCCGCTATGAATCGTGACTGATGTGGCGAATGCTTTCAGGAGACAGACCAGTCCGGCGAAAACCACCACCATCCAGCTTTGATATGGAATGTATCGGAATAAACTATTCCGGATCACCTCGTCAATACGACCCGCTGACAGCATTTTGATCGTTTGATACCCTTCTCCAAATAACGGAGGCAGCAACACACAGAGCACCGACAAAATCGCTCCGCCCAGTATTGCCTTGCGGATCTTACCTACTTTTAGCGTCTTGAAAGTTTTTTCAACAAAGTGTGTTACGGCAAGAAAATAGCGTGCATACAGCCCGCAGGCCAGGCCCAGGAACACGAAATATAGCAGATCGGCACTATTGAATTCCAGCGGTGACCTGAAACTGAACAACACCTGCTCATTCAGGATCATCTTCGAAAGAAGACTGCCGCAGACTGCGGCCACTACTAACGGAATAAAATCGGTAAAGACAACCCCTGTTAACAGGATCTCGAATGCGAACATCACTCCCGCTATCGGTGCATTGAATGAGGCTGCAATTCCCGCCGTTGCACCGGCTGCCAGCAGCAATGTGCGATCTTTATAATCCAGCTTATATGTTTGGCTATAGTTAGACCCGATAGCCGCGCCCGTAACGGCGACTGGACTTTCCAGTCCCGCCGACCCCCCGAAGCCAACGGTAACAGCACTCTGTAAGATCTGAGAGTACATTTTAACGTGCGAAACGATGCTTGAATTCCGGGCAATTTCAAAAAGTATCGCCGGGATACCCTTCCGGTCCTGCCCTGCGAAGAATACCATGACCATAACCGTCGTGAGAACTATACCGGCAAAAGGAAATACCAGGTAAAAAAGCAATTGCCCCTCAAACTGTACCTGGGTGATCGCGTGATGAATAAAGCCGACCAGCATTTTCAAGGCCACGCCCGCCAGGCCGGCACTTAATCCGACAAAGATGCCGGAAATGATAAGGAACTGGTTACGGGTAAGCCGGCTTTTCAGCCAGTGTAGAAGAATTTCGTAACTGCGGACGGTGCTGATCCCATACACCTTAAAATTTCTCCTGAAAGTTGAAAAATCCTTGTACCATTTCGTTTTCCGAATATCGCTCACAGTCGCTGTTCCGTCATTGCGGCGCTGAGTTAGGCCGCCCGGACAATATAGGAAAAAATGTAAACTCCGCTTTTAAAGCGGGAGGGTGAAGCCAGTGCGGCGTGCTAAAGCTATCACAAAACATGACGACCGAAACATGTGGACGGCATTTATTACTTTTACGAAACATTTTATTATTTTCAGATCCGACTGTTCTATTCATAGATGAAACAACTTGCAGCTTTTTTTAACTGGCCATTGGGCGAGTTGTTGAAATCAGAAACCGATAACCTGAATAAGGCAAGCATCCGGATACTTTTTACAATTCTGACCCTCACCTTAATTAAAGCAGTGATCGGAATTGCTGTAGCCGTTGAGTATAACCAGGATGTACAATTGTACAGAGCAGTTGTGCTGCTGCTGGTTTATTCAGCGCTTTTAACATCTTTTCTGGCGCGAAAAATAAGTTTCAAAACCATTGCCCATGCCTTGTTAGGGCTGGGATTACTAGTGATCTGGACAAACATTTTCGTTTTTGCCGGAACGATTAACATCCCCGTGCTCCAGTTCAATTTCATGCTGATTCTTGGTAGCTTCTACCTTTTGGGAAAGCGGTCAGGTATTATTTATGCTATTTTAGGCACGCTTCCGGCGATTGTCAGGATCATCGCTGATAGAGGAGCATGGCTTCCGGAAATTCTGTCAGAGGAACTGGCATCCCCCGGATTTGAGCTTATCGTGGTGTTAAACTTCGCTACGATCCTTCTATGTCATTATCAGTTCCTGGCAGCGTTCAGGGCAAACATCGCTGAAAAAGAAGCTTTGAATAAACAATTACAAAGAGCTGCGGAAGAGGCGAACCGTGCTGCGGAAGCGAAATCTGAATTTCTGTCGACCATGACGCATGAGTTGCGCACGCCTCTGAATTCAGTGATCGGCGTTAGTCAGCTCCTGCTGCAGAACTCTAATGCTGACGACCAGGAAAGCCTTCAGATCTTGAAGTTCTCAGCTGTGAACTTATACTCGCTGATCAACAATATTCTTGATTTCAATAAGCTCGGATCCGATAAGCTGGGTCTTGAAAAGATCCCGGTTGATCTCGACGCTCTGATGAACGAGACTTGTCTGGGGGTTCGCTTTCAGGCAGAAAGGAAAGGTATCGGTTTTCAACTGGACATTGATGAAAGGATAAAGGGCATGTGGGTCCTTACAGATCCAACCAGGATCACCCAGATTATC
>DASWXL010000143.1:0-24199 GCA_036405495.1 Sphingobacteriaceae bacterium
CATCCATCGACAAGGCGGTAGCTCACGAGAAAACCATGAACGATCCTTCTGCCTGGACTTATAAAGCGTTGATCTATGCTGATCTGGCTTTGAAGGATAGCGTTCCGACAACTTCAGCACCTTTACTGAATGAAGCTGTTGCTGCTTTACAGAAAGCGGTTTCACTTGATAAGGAGGGCGCCAATAAAGAAAACCTTGAAAAGGTAAATAACCTGCTGGCACAGTACCACATGAATACCGGTGTCAAAGCATATCAGGATAAAAACTTCAAAAATGCATATGAGGCATTTAATAAATCGCTTACATACCGTCCTGGTGATACAACGATCACTTATTATGCCGGCTTATCAGCGATCAACGGGCAGGATTATCCCGCGGCTATTAAGTCGTATCAGGAGCTTGTAAAGACAAATTTTTCTGAGAACAAACAGATCTATCTTGACCTGTCAAGAATTTACGCTTTGCAAAAGGATACCGCATCTGCGATCCGTGTGGCCGCTGAGGGAAGTGCAAAATATCCGACCGATACTGAGCTGGCAAGACAGGAGATCGAACTGAACCTGTTGGCTGGGAAGGAAAAAGAAGTGATTGGAAGGATCTCCGCACAGGCAGAAAAAGAGCCTGAGAACAAACTGTATCCATTTTATCTTGGTGTAGCTTATGCTGCCGCTAATGATAACGCAAAAGCTGAAGAAGCATACAAAAAAGCCATCGCGATCGATCCGAACTTTGTTGATGCGACGTTAAACATCGGCGGTTTAATTCTTAACAACGGAATTGACCTCTACAACACGGCAAATAAACTTCCGCAGAGCAAGCAAAAAGAATATGATGCGATGATGAAAAAGGCTCATGCAGAATTTGACAGAGCATTACCATACCTGCAAAAGGCGACTGAACTGAGTCCTAACTCTCGTATGGCCTGGGAAAACCTGAGAGCATACTATCAGGCAAAAAGGAACACAGCTAAAATTGACGAGATCAATAAAAAGCTGGCGACAATCGAGTAACGACAATTGCATGCCACAAGAAAGCCGTTCAGGAATATTCTGAACGGCTTTCTTTTTTCTATAGCATGCTGCTTAGGCGAAATACGGCGATTTATTCTATGCTCCTTTGCGGGTCGTGTTGAGGCTCTGCATAAGCTGGTCAAGAAGGTCGTCGGAGGCAGCCTTTTTGGGTTTGAGCTTTTTAATTGTCGGACGTTTGCCTTTTGCTTTTAGTTTGATGATATTTAGAAGTTCACTGGTATATTCGTCTTTAAACTTCTCAATATCAAAAGGACCGGTGTACTGATCGATAAGAGCAAGGCCGACTTCCAGTTCTTTCTTACCTATACTAATGTCGTCAGGTGTAGCTATTTCTTCGAAAGACCGGATCTCTTCCGCAAAACGGATCCTGCTTATCACGATCACTTTATCAAGCGGAAAAATGACGCACAATGATTCGCTGCTGCGCAATACAAAGCGCGCAACGCCGGCTTTGCCTGACTTTTGCAGCGCCTTTAATAAAAGCGCATACGCTTTCTTTCCCTGAGCTTCCGGTTCTGCGTAATAAGAAGTTTCATAGTACATCGGATTAATATCTTTCAATTGCACGAAGTTCTCGATCTCTACGGTTTTACTCTTTTCGGGACTGGCATCGGCGAAGTCCTGGTCGTCCAGAATTATATAATCATCCTCAAGCTTATAACCTTTGACTATTTTTTCATAGGGAACCTCTTTACGGGTATTTTCATTGATCCGCTGATACTTAATACGGGCATGATCGCGACTGTCGAGCATATCCATGCTAAGCGTGCTGCTTTGTACGGCAGAATATAACTTTATCGGAATGTTAACAAGGCCAAAGCCAATTGATCCTTTCCATATCGATCTCATAGGACGTATTTAAAGTTCTTTTCCGGCAGGAGGGAAGTATTCAAAATATTTTTTGTCAATTTCCTGAAAGTCTGTTGAAATTGCAGTTCGCTGGCTTATGATCAACGGTCTCAGATCGGAAAATAAGATCTCTCCCTGAAGGACGTCATCGTAAGCGTCAAGCGCTGCCTGATCGCCATCGCGGCATTTTTCAAGAATTCCCCGTTCGCCGGTGCTGGACAGTGATGTTTTGACATTCATCCAGGCACGATGCAGCGAACTCATGATATCACTATGCTCATCCGGATGCACCGTACTATGGCCTGAAATAACCTCGGTTAACTGATCTGCAAGCTGCTGCCTGCGTTCTGCAATCTCCATGAATTTATTTTTTAGTTCCAATGATTCCGTCCGGTCGGCAGCTTTGGTATACGTCTCGCGGGTTTCATCACAGATCTTAATCAAGCGGTGCAATTGTTTGCCAAAATTTTCCATAAAGCAGATTTTACTTAAAAAGAACGTCTGCCCGGTTGAATGGTTTTGTTTTTGCAGAATGCGGTGCGTCGGGTAAAAACTAATTGCGATATTATATTGTCCAATAATTGACATTATGTTAAATAGTAATCTTAAGCTGGCATCAGCGCATGCTTATTCCCCTTCCTGCTATCGTGAACGTCAAGGACGGAGAAACAACCGACTGATGTTGATCTGAACCATTTGCGCAGGATACTCTTACGCTTCCGTAAAGAAAACTGACCCCGGACAATTTATTTACATTAATTTTCTTCCGGTACGGCGAAATGATCTATAACGGCGATATATTAAAAGTCTAGTTTAACTGGCTTTCAATGGCCTCAGCCTGCTGCTGATGTAGTTTTATGACTGGAAGATGCTTTTTGAAGTATGCCCGGACCGCGGAATTTTCAGCTTCAGAGGCGGCTTTCTCCTGAAGATTAACAAGCCTTCCATAATTGCGGCTTACCATTTTCATGTATTTCTGATCAAAGACTGTTCCGGATCTTTCGTTCGTCAGATCCATGATCTCACGGTCGTCTGTCTCGTCCATCGGAACATCGAGATTATTCAACGCCGCAATGCTCATTAGTTCCCTGTTAGCAGCCACATGATATTTCACCATTCTGGCCGCAAAGCTCCTAACCGAATCGTTATCCGCTTTTGTCTGAGCGATCTCTCCTGCCCTCACCTCTTTCATACCAGCCATTGATGCTTTAATTAAGTATTTATTGTCGTCGTGAACCAGTGCTTTTGATGAAGCCGCCAACATCATCGGGAGCCCGCCGGCAGTAGCGTTTGTACCCGAAGTATCACCTTTCCGGCCGGCTTCAGTAATGCCACAAGCCGAAATAACAGTCATTGGAGCTACCAGGCCGAACAGTATCTTTTGCCATGTTTTCATAGTCGCAGAAAAACGTATGTAACTGGAAAACAATGCGGTTCCTGTTGTGGTTTTGAAGTTCCTCAACCCGAAACAACGAAACTATGCCAGATTGCGTCCTGCATTTACTATTCCGTAGACGGTGCGGGTGACCAGCTTGCTGTATATCGCAGCCATGTCATCATTGTTATTTTCGTTAAGCTTTTTCAGTGCATAATGCTGGATCACAATGAGCGGAAGTACGATTTTCTCGCGCACCGCTATTGATCGCTTTTCTATGGGATAATTTTCCATTAATGCGTCATACCCGCTTAATTCAAGCAGCATCTTTTTGGTGAGCTCAAACTCGTCGCGCAACTGTTTCCAGAATCCTCCAAAGACCGGGTCCTTCTCAACGTGAGCCGTCACCCTGAAATCAGATTTGGACATGGACATCATGCAATTATCGATCATTGTCTTAAACTGCTCTGAAGACTGATAAAATGCTTTTACCTCGTCCCAGATGCCTTCGTTTTTTGCTGATTGCAGAGCAGTTCCGACTCCATAGAATCCAGGTATATTCTGCTTTATCTGACTCCATGACGTCACAAAACTGATCGCCCGAAGCTCATCAAGCTTCAATTCGGCATTCGCGTTGCGTTTTACGGGCCGACTGCTGATATTGATCTCGGAGAGCAACTTAAGGGGACTGAATTTTTCGAGATACTTCAGGAATAATGGGTCCTCGCGAAGCTCAATAAAAACCTCGTGACTTCGTGCGGCCAAACGCTTCAGGATGCCAGCTTCACCGGCTTCCATGGTATTTTTGTCGCGGTGTTCCAGCATGGAAGTAATACTGGCATTAAGAAGCTGTTCAATATTGTGAATCGCAGTAACGGATGACCCATACTGGCTGCTAATGGTTTGACCCTGAATGGTTACCTGGATATTTGAATTGGCTATGTCCTTCCCCATCGATGCATAAAAGCGGTGGGTTTTTCCTCCGCCGCGGGCTGGCGGACCACCTCTCCCGTCAAAGAACGTCAGATCGACATTATATTTACGTGCCACAGCGGTCAGATCGGATTTTGCACGGAATATTGACCAGTTTGCCATTAGATACCCTCCATCTTTGGTGCTGTCTGAGAAGCCCAGCATGATGGTTTGCCGGTTATTCCGGCGCTTCAGGTGTTGCCGGTAAACGGCGTTTGAATACAAGGTCTCCATCACTTTTCCGGCGTTTTGGAGATCGTTAACGGTTTCAAACAAAGGAACAAAATCAACCGTCAGGGCTTCACTTTTCCATCCACTCCACAGAAAAAGCGTCATTAACTGAAGGATGTCCGAAGCTTGCTGAGCGTTGCTGATAATGAAGCGATGGCAGGCTTTTTCGCCACCTCCACGCTGTATTTCCGCCATCAGACGGATCGTATCAAGCGTATCGGCCGTGAGTTCATCAGCATCATCCGCCGGATAAAAATCATGTTCGGTAAATGTAAAACGGTTCAGCTTTTCGCCTTCAGGTAATTTCGTATAAGCATCTGAAGACATACCGGATACTAAGCCTTTCTTCAAGCAATAGTTGTAGGCATTTCGTAATTTCCGACTATCCTGACGAATGTCAAGCGAAGCGAAGTAACTGCCAAAGAGCTTAACCTTCATGATGAGGTCGTCAACCAGTTCAATGAATAAGCCATCGTGCCACTGAAGCAGCACTTGGCGAATGGAATATAAATTACTCATTATGTCTTCCTTTTGATCGACCGGATCCATTACTTCTATAAAGCTGTTCCGATAGAGCAGATCATACAAAGCAGCCATGTATTGCTCTACCCCCCGGAACGTTATCCGACGCTTAAGTACGCGAAAATCGCGGTAGTAACATCTGAAAAGTATCGTTCGCAGAAGTTTGCTTACGGCCTTGGTGCTACCGGAGGTCACATTCGGGTTTCCATCGCGATCGCCACCCGGCCAGAACCCGAGTTCGATCAGCTGCAGATCCCCGGTGAATGGCAGGTCCAGTTCCTTAACAATTCGCGTTTGTACATCTGCCGAAGCCTGATAAAACACGTTTTCCATAAACCATGCTAAACTGACTGCTTCATCAACGGGCGTCGGTTTGTCCTTTTTTAAAAACGGCGTTTTCCCTAATTGCTGCAGTAACACGTTTATGCTGGAGAGATCGTTCTTTTGCAAAGCCTGGTTCAGATCAGTAATGATCGACAAAACCTGCCCCGGATAAAACTGTGTCGGATGTGCAGTGAGAACGAGTCGCAGCGAAATGGCGTCAAGGGCCGTGATCACTTGTTCTTTATATTTCGGGTCGCTGCTTGCCCTTAATAATATGGGCCTCAGGGAGCTTATATCTTCAAAATTAAGCTTTTGAAAGGAGGAATCTTCTATAGCATCGAACAATACAACCTGCCTTTCTATATATTGAATAAAATGAAACAGGAGATCGAAGCGGTCCGTGTCTTTAGCGTACTTTTCATTTCCGGCAAAGAAGGTTTCAATGATCACTTCGGGCGAGGTCTCATTTTTTACCCCCTCTTCGCAATGGGAGGTAAAAAACGGCAGCAATGTACCGGTTTGGCGCACCTTATAGAATGGCAGTGCCTGGAATAAACTGTTGTAAAGATCAAACCGGGTAAGTACTTCGCTGTTAAATACAGCTTCTTTCTGACTGGATTTCATAATCTTAGCATCCGAATACAAGCCTCGGAGAGCTAATATAGTTAACCATTTATTATTTCACCTCCGTTCGGGTGCAAAACTTGTCCGGTCATATAGCTCGAGTCGTCCGATGCGAGGAATACATAACACGGCGCAACCTCTTCCGGCTGACCCGGACGCTGCAGGGGCACATCCATTCCAAACTTTGCGACATGTTCCTCGGGAAAACTCGACGGGATCAAGGGGGTCCAGATGGGTCCGGGTGCCACACCGTTCACCCGTATACCTTTAGGCGCCAGGTTTTGCGCCAGGGACCTGATGAATCCCACAATAGCGCCCTTTGTAGACGCATAGTCGATCAGGTGTTTGCTGCCTCTGTATGCAGTCACGGATGTACTGCAAATGATAGTGCTTCCCTTTTTCATGTGCTTCAAGGCCGCCTTGGTCAGATAGAAATGCGGAAAGATGTTCGTACGAAAAGTTTTTTCAAGTTGCTCCTCCGAAATATCCTCAATATTGTTCTGAGGGTATTGCACTGCTGCGTTATGGACAAGAACATCTATGCGACCGAATTTCGCAATAGTGTCATCAACAATACTGCGGCAATGGTCTTCATTGGCAATGTCACCGGCTATTAAAAGACAGTCCTGCTTGTAGTCTCTTATGTTCCGCCGGGTTTCCTCGGCGTCCTCCTGCTCGTTCAGATAGGAAATGACCACATGAGCGCCATGGCGGGCAAAGCTGATGGCGACAGCCCGGCCAATGCCGCTGTCGCCACCGGTAATAATAGCTACCTTACCGGCCAGCTTTGAAAACACATCAATGGTTTCGCCCTCAAATGCCGGCGTGGGGGTCATGTCTGATTCCTTGCCGGGTTGCTGTTCCTGCGATTGAGGTGGAAAGTACTGCTTTTCTTCCTTAGGCATCGTTCTGTATGATATATACCTTCTAACAACCGCTGATTTTTACAGTTTGAATGAACAGAAGAAAAGCTTAACCCGCTCTTCGTTTTTCATCTTCCGCTCCGCCTGTCCGGCGGCGGGATGGTGCTACCTGACTTTTTCCAAAGCGATAGGTAAAGTTGATCGTGGCCACACGTGCATCCCGTTGCTGATAGAAGTCTTCCTGATAGCCGGTCAACACCGTATTGGCTTTTACCTTATTTGTATAAAAAATATCATTGACATTCAACTTCACCGTTGCTTTTTTATTCCACAATTGTTTTTGTATGCCCGCTGAAACAAATGCGATCGGCCTTACGTCGAGAAACCCATAGATCTCGCGGGCCCGGTATGTTCCGCTTAACTCGGCAGACCACGATGGGCTTATCACAAAAGTATTATTGGTATTGAAGTTAACCGTTGGACGTCCGTTATTCAGATTTGTATTAGCCAGGTTGCCGCGATACAAACCGTAATAAAGGGTAGCATTGTTCACGCTGTTAAACCAGTTACCCACAGCAGCCGGCATCGTTAAGGTTAGGCCGTAATAGTCGAATTTTGCAAGGTTTCGGTCAGTCTGGATGATCACGTTGTCTTCGTTTTCGGCAGGCGATAACACAGAAAGCATATTGTCTGTAGTCCTGCTGTAGCTGTATTTAGCGATAAATTTTTGTTTGAATGTATGAGTTACTTCGAAAGCATAGGTCAACTGCGGCTTCAGAAACGGATTGCCCGAAGAATATGTGCTTGGATCAAGGAAGTATTTGAATGGGTTTAGCTGATTATATGTAGGGCGGTCGATGCGGCGACTTACGGAAATGGCCAGGTCATGCATCTTGTTAACCTTATAGCTGAATGCAGCACTTGGAAACAGTTGCGTGTATGAGTTTTCGAACTGTTCCCCGTTTGAAAGCTGATGACCTTTGGTATTCGTATTTTCCAGCCGCAGTCCGAATTGGAAACCGGTTTTTGCCCATCTCTTATTCGCATTCAGATACGCTGCATTGATGTTCTCATCATATAAGAAATGATTACTTTTGTTATCATCCGGCACATTTCCGCCATTGCTGCGATCAAAAAAAGACAGGCGGTTGTCTGCATTCACCAGGCTGCTTTTTAACCCGACCTCGAGCGTAGTACCGCCTTTCAGTTTCTGTGAGTAATCGATCTTCGCCGAACGGATATCCAGTTTACCATTCAGGTCGCCATAAAGAACATAAGGACTTTTCGTGGGATTATTCTGGAGGTCAAAATAACCCGTGTTATAGTTCTGGAGATCGGTGTTGCCGAACCTTGCATAATCAAGATCGGCACTTATCTCTTTGCCGGTGCTGTCAATAGTGTGCTTAAAGTTGATATTGATACTTCCGTTGTTTCTATCTCCCTGATTGTCGCCGTTTGTTACAAAAGACGACATTCTTACAAACTGATCGTTGATGACGTCAGAACTGTTCCGCGTATTCCTGTCGATCCCAACCATCACACCATTCGCTACAACGCCAAGTACCGTTTTTGGCGTAAGGTAATAATCTAATCCTATTCGTGCATTATGCGACCTGATCTGGAATTTGAAGTTATTGTCCTGGTCGTATGCACCTGTAAATGTGCTGTTTGAGTAGAATTCACGGTAAATGTCAAGTTCATTGAATTCTTTCCGGTCAACATAGTTGTAGCTCCCGAAAACATTCAGCTTCTTGTTACGATGATTGACAGACACTCCTTCATTCAATTTGCCATACTTTCCCTGACCATAGCTTAAGCTCAAGCTGCCGTTTGTTCCATTTCTTTTGTCCTTTTTTAGCCGGATGTCGATAATTCCGGAATTTCCGCTTGCATCGTACTTTGCAGACGGATTGGTGATCAGATCGATCTTTTCTACGGCGTTAGCCGACAGGCCCCGTAACATCGTTGCCAGCTCTGATCCGGACATGGGAACCCGTTTTCCGTCAACCATGACGATAACGCCTTGCCGGCCCCGCATACTGATGTTATCGTTCTGATCAACCGCTACACCCGGAGCTTTCTCGAGCACCTCGAGAGCCGTAGCGCCAGCCGATGCGATCGTCCCCTCTACATTAACCACCATTTTATCGAACTGCTGCTCGATCATGGGTTTGCTGGCTACCACCTGCACTTCCTTTAGCATCTTAACATTTTCCTGAATGGTGATCGTTCCGAGATCAGTATCGGCCGAAAGCGTGATCTTTTCTGACCTGTAAGGCAAGAACCCGACGTACGACGTTACAATGCGATACTCCCCCACTGCAATATTCTCAAAAAGGAACCGGCCTTCCATATTTGAAACTTCAACCTTGATCAAAGCAGAATCCCTCAGCCTTATCAATTGAAGATTGACTCCCGGAGCGGTTTCGGACCTATTGTCCGCTACCACGCCTTTAATGGAGAATTTTCTGGCTTCGGCCTGGGCGAAACCCTGATTTTCGTAAGCGCTTACGAATAATAGCGAAAAAAAGAGGCACAACGCCTTGAAATTGAGATTTTCCATAACATTAATTTGAGCCCAAAAGTATATGCAGGTTATCAGATAAGATGTTAAGGAATGTTAAATGTTGCTTTGTCACCGAAGATGTTACAAATTATCCTGGTTCAGCGAAGCACGGATACGGTTATACATGCTTGTCGTATTAAGTCCGTGCTCCAGCTGATCAAGGATCCGTAAGAGGTTTGCATCCGCCTCCTGAAGCCATTTCTTATTCTCGTCTTTTATAGATCTAAGAACCGGTGCCAGTTTTTGAAGCAAGGATTTTCCTGCTTCAGATAAGTTCAGCAGACGACGCCGCGCATCATGGGGATCGCTCGTAGGTGTAATAAATCCTTTCTGAATTAACTGGTCAGCAAACTGTACAACTGCCGGATGGCTTAGCTGCAGAGCCTGCGAGATCTCTACTATAGACATGTTTTGTTTTCTGCGCAAGAGCTCAAGTATCGGAAACCACTTAGCCTCAAAATCGAGGTCACATTCCTTATAGATACGGCTTACGTCTGCGGCCAGGCGTTCATGCAGTCGTTTTAAACGCGTGGAAAGGGCGAGTTCTTCCAGTTCCCTGATAAGATCCATAAGCTTTTTTGTGCCTAATGTAAGGAAAAAAGAGGAACGCAAAGAAAACGGGAAATCTCCATTCCTACCAAGATTTCCCGTTTTTAACCTCTCACAACCGTAATTGCTGAAAGGTAATGCACCAAGTTTTTTTGTACATCGACCGACTGCTTGTCATTTTAAGTTATCAAACGTTTCATTCGCAGCCTATACTTATTGAGACACTCCGGAGAGTTTCTCAACAGCAATATTGCCTGTCTTGTAGATCCCTGTCTTTAATCCTTCATCTGTGAAGTCTAAAGTTTGAGCTTTGAAATGGTGTGAAACGGTTCGGCCCGCAGGCTATATTCACGTATTCGCTCAGGCTGTCAAAGTACGTGGCGACTTGATGTACTACCAAGATACGGCAAAATACATTCAATGTCAAGTGTTTATAGAAAATAGTGACGCTCTTTAATTACTCAGCTAGCAGACTACAGGCAAGGTAAAGTGGAAGGTTGATCCTTCGCCTTCTTCGCTATCGACCCAAATTTGTCCGCCTTCCCTCATGACGATCTGAGCCGAGATATAAAGACCTAACCCCAAACCCGGAGATGAGTACTGCATATTTTCGTTTTCACGGAAAAACTGCAGAAAAACCTTATCACAATTGTGCTTTGATATTCCGATGCCGAAATCGTGAACGGATAAATACACGGTGTTGTCTCTGATCTCTGAGGCTACTATTATCCGGTCTGCGCCGGGTGAGTATTTGATTGCGTTGATGATAAGATTGGTTATTACCTGTCCGATCCGGTCGCGATCTGCAAAAACCGAAACTGTGCCCGCCAGATGAAGTACGATATCATGCGAGTTCGATGTTTGCTGAACATCCTGCACAAACTCAGTTATCATTTCATTGAAGTCAAAGCACGAACGCCTGAATAACAGTTTTCCGGAATTAATGCGGGTCACATCGAGCAGATCCGCAATGAGGTTGTTTAGCCGGTTGATCTGCACGTGCATTCTGTCGACCATTTCCACTGTTTTCTGGTCGTCGGCCTTTTTTAGTCGCGTTTGCAGCATTTGAGCATATCCTTTGATACTGGTCACGGGCGTCTTAAGTTCATGACTGGCAATGCCGATAAAGTCGTCTTTTTGCTGCTGCAATTCTTTTTGAATTGTAATGTCTACGCATGCACCTATATAGCCGGAGAAACTTCCGTCGGCACGATACATGGGTTTGCCAGTGCACGAAAGCCACCGCACCGTGCCGTATTTATTATAAATCCTGAATTCATTCTCGTGCGCCGTCCGACGACTAAAGTCAAGGAGGAAACGGTCAGCGACGCGCTGCTTATCTTCAGGAACAACAGCCTCGAGCCAGCCAAGGCCTAGAAGTGTTTCAAATGGCCTGCCGGTCCATTCCGTCCATAACTGGTTCGTGTATGTGAGTAGAGCACTCTCGTCTGACATCCAGAGCGCTGCGGGCGCTGCCGTTGCAATCCTGCGGAAAAGGTTTTCACTTTCAGCCAAAGCCTTTTGTGCAGCAAGCTCAGGGCGAAGATCGCGTAATGTGGCTCCCCTGCCAATCGGCTTTTGCGTTACCGGATCGTCGATGCGGATAAAATCCGCATAACAGGGAATAATTTCGGCCGACCTGAAATGCCTGAAAAATGCCACACCCGACCATTTCCCATCCCGGTATATGGCCGGTTCTATCTCATCAACCATCAGATGCAAATGTTCCGGTGCATAAAAATCACGACCGTTCAATACAGAAACATCATCATCCGGCCCGATACCCATTAACTTTCTGCCCGACTTATTGATATAGACCAGGTTGCCCTTAATGTCAGATGCTGCCATATATTCTGTACTGGTCTCCACCAGTGAGAGCAGCTGAATTTTCTTTTTCTGGGTGACCACCTGTTCCGTCGATACAAGTTTGCTTTCGATCGCAATAACAGCAGTACGGCTCAGAAACACGATGATCTCCTCCTGCGCACGGTTCGGCTTGCGATATTGTTTATAATAAACGGTAAGGGTACCAAGCACAATATCCTTTTTATTTACCAATGGGATGGAACAACAGGCCTGGAGATCATATTTAATGGCCAGATCGCTTAAGGTTCGTTGCCAAACGGCGCCCGATGCAAGGTTTTCGTCAACAATCGTATGCTTTCTATATGCAGCCGTTGCCGGCGGAAAAACATTTTTAGCGATCGCGATGCCCTGGATGGCATCTCTGAACTCCTCGGGTATGCCGGCAGCGCCGCCGGCGATAAGGTGCCGCCCCTCGTTATCCACTAAAAGAATGGATGCATACACTTCATCATCGCATTGCCTTTCGATACAATTGGCAATCGCTCCCAAAATCGTTGCCAACGGTTTACCGTCAACTATCATCTCAAGAATCTCATTCTGATGATGGATCAGGGCTTCCAAATGACTGTGTTCAACAAGATTCCGCATGTGACATGGTTTATCTTTTAAAGATAAGAGTCTGTCACATAATCGCAAACTCTCTTTCAGTCGCCCAGATGTGCGCGAACAATGGCCCTGATATTTTTGAAGCTGACCCTGACGTTGTCGTTCGGAAACTGAAAGTCTTCGCCATCAGCTTCCACTATTTTTTCCAGTTCTTCCCTTTCTGCCGACAAAACCACTGTTTCGCCGGTACTGCTAAAAGAATCGAAAATATTCGCTTCAAGCTTCAAATGATCGATGACCATCTTCAGATCTGCTCCGAAGTGCGACGGGAATTCTACATGCATAACCGCGATTTATGAAGATAACACATGAAATGAAGCAGTAGTTTAGTTAATCGGCTGCTCATCCGAGCTCCCGCTTTAAAAATCGTTCCAGCACAACAGCATGGTTTTGGGCATTGTCTTTTGCAGCATATAAGAGGGTGACCTTTTTATGTTTACTGATCAGTTCAGACAAAACAGCTACGCCTTCATTTTCCGCTAATTCGTCCATGTAAAGCTTTTCAAAGGTTTTCCATTCTCCCGGTTCACTGTGGATCCATTTACGCAATGCCGTTGATGGTGCAACATCTTTTAACCACATGTCGAGCTGTGCTGTCTCCTTCTTGATACCCCGGGGCCACAAACGGTCGATCAGTACCCGAAAGCCGTCACCCTCTTCGGCCGGCTCGTAAATTCTCTTGATCAATATCATGTTTATTATTTTTAAGAGTTTCACTCAGGAGTTTCCCTAAACTAAATAAAGTTAAATTAACTTTATAAGCTACACACCGATCGCCACATGCTCCAGCACTTAGTCAGAAAAGAAGAATACGGGTTTGACTGGATCGACCTGACCGACCCTTCAAGAGAAGAGTTACAGCAGGTTGCCAGTCAATATGACCTTCATTCAGCACAGTTACAGGATTCGCTGCAACCAGATCACCTGCCCAAGTACGAAAGCACGGAAGCTTATACTTTTATTATTTTTCGCATTTATACGCAGGGCGACACGCTCGAAGCAGATACGGTACAGGAGCTGACCGACAAAGTGGCCGTCTTTTTCTCGAAACAGTTTGTGATCACTATCCACCGTAAAAAGCAGGATTTTCTTTACGATCTGATAGAGATTGCACATACTGACCGCAATAAAAAGACCATGCGCTTGCTGAACGCGCTCTGTCGCGGTTGCATGCTTACGTTTGAAAAGGCATCACAAACACTCTCAAAAGAAAGCGACTACTACGAAGAAAATGTCTTTTTGCGACATCGTAAAGTGTCGTTATTGAAGGGGCTGTACTTTCTGAAGCGTAAGATCGACCTCATCCGGCGGGTCCTGATCCTTTCTTATGATATCATTGACAATATCGATGCGGCCGAAGGGGATGTTGATACCCGGGATACCCGGGATCTGTATATCAAGCTGCAAACCATTTTTGATACGCTGTCAGACAACGTCAATCAACTGATCAACCTCTATTTTTCTGCATCGGCACAAAAAACGAACGAGATTATGCGGGTGCTTACTGTTTTTTCTGTCTTCTTCCTGCCATTAACCTTTATCGTGGGCATTTACGGAATGAACTTTGAATTTATGCCGGAATTACATATGCAGTACGGCTACCCTGCGGTTGTTGGCTTAATGATCGTTGTTACAATCGGGATTTATATATGGTTTAAACGCAAGGGCTGGCTATAATTTCTTTTTGTTTTTATCATCTTTACATACTATGCCGCGGTCGATCATTACCATAGAATCGGTTTCTGGATTTTACTCAGCCATTAAGCAATCCGTGCGTGGTGAAGAGGTCGATTACACCACAGGCAGCCTCAGGCGTTCCGTTATTTTACTGGCCATACCTATGATGCTGGAGATGATCATGGAGTCTGTATTTGCTCTGGTCGATCTGTATTTTGTCGGGCATCTCGATAACAGCAGTGCCGCTATCCAGATAGTAGGATTAACCGAATCCGTTTTAGCAGTGATCTATTCGCTTGCTATCGGTATGAGTATGGCCGCTACAGCGGTAGTAGCACGTCGCATCGGTGAGAAGGAGCCACGCGAAGCTGCCCGGGCAGGTATGCAGGCTATTCTGATCGCTATGATAATAAATGCCGTTATCAGCGTGGCCGGCGTTGTTTATGCGACTGAAATTTTACTGATGATGGGTGCTTCACCCGCTGTGGCAGCGGAGGGCACGGCGTTTACGCGGATCATGATGGGAAGCAGCCTTTTCATCATGCTGTTATTTCTGATCAACGGAATTTTCAGGGGGGCAGGAAATGCGGCTATTGCCATGAAAAGCCTATGGGTGGCCAATATTGCCAACATTATTTTATGTCCGGTTTTAATTAATGGACTAGGGCCGGTGCCTGGCTTCGGACTAACCGGAGCGGCGATCGCCACCACCATCGGTCGCGGAATTGGGGTTTGCTATCAGCTGTATTATCTCTTTAACGGAAAAAGCACTTTAAAGATGAGCATTTCATACCTCAGGCCTCATTGGCAGCAAATAAAAGTTCTCATCAACATAGCCGCGCCGGGGGTTCTCCAGTTTGTGATCGCTTCATGCAGCTGGATCTTTCTGGCCCAACTGGTAGCTACTACCGGAGGCGATGTGGGCTCTGCAGGGTACCAGACCGCTTTGCGATTACTGATGTTCTTTATTTTGCCGGCCTGGGGATTAAGCAACGCGGCATCTACCCTGGTGGGCCAGAACCTCGGCGCCAGGCAGTATGACCGTGCACAACAGGCCGTGATGACCACCGCCCGATATAATGTTATGTTCATGGCGGTCGTCACGGTGATATCATTGACCGGTGCCGGCATGTTTGTCTCATTCTTCACAAATGACACCGAGGTTAAACAGGTAGCCGTCCGCGCAATTCAGATCATGAGCATCGGCTATATCTTTTACGGAGTCGGAATGGTGATGATCAATACGTTTAACGGCGCCGGCGACACCTGGACGCCTACCCTGGTGAATTTATTTGGTTTCTGGTTCTTTCAGATCCCGCTTGCCTATGGATTAGCAAAATACTACGACATGGGCCCCGATGGTGTCTTTATCGCAATACCAATAGCCGAGACTTCGATCTCCATTGCCGGCTATCTCCTGTTTAAAAAAGGCAGCTGGAAGAGAGTACGGCTTTAAGAAGAAACGTACTGATAAATCAGCTCAGACACCCTGGCCATGGCACCCACTGCAGATTGCTGATCCCGGATGTTTTTTGACAGCAGCACCAGCACATATTTTCGCCCGTCGGGAAGAATTACAATTCCCGAATCATGCTGTACCCCCGTAATAAAACCCGTTTTATGAGCTACCTTAACCGTTTTAGGCAATTTGGCAGGAATAATGTCATTGAATTGCTGATCGAGCAGGATCCCGATCATTGCCTGTGAAGCATCGGCGCTGACAGTTTTGCCGGCACCAATTTCGGCGAACATCAGCATCAGGTCAAAAGCGGTTGTGGTATTGTTCAGTCCTTTTTGATAGGCTTTCGAATCTTCAACCCCTCTTCTTACCTGTATATCATTGGCTCCCATACTACGCATGGTCTGCGTTACGTTTTGTGCTCCTACGAGTTCAATGATGAGATTGGTAGCCAGGTTGCTGCTTTTAATGATCATCCTGTAAAGCAGATCGCTCAACGGCAGTTTCTGTCCTGCTTTAGTATAGATCTCCTGATCGCTGTCGCTATCCGGATCTAACGAAAACGTACTGCCATCCACGATACTTTTGAACTCGTTCTTTATCAGGACCGAGTCGGTAATGGCAAATTTGCCGGAAGCAGCCTGTTTATAGGCCTCGATCAGTACCGGCGTCTTCATGGTACTGGCCGCATGAAAATTCTCTTTCTCATTGATCAGAATTTCCTTACCCGTAGACAGATCTTTAAAAGCCACAGCAAAAACACCTTTTTGGTTTGCAAGTTCTTTTTGGATCTGCTCCTTTAGATCTGATAACGCATCAGGCTTATTAACCGGAGAAATGATCAGCGAACTGACGAGCATAATGGATTGGATAATATAGTGCATTGGAACGCGATTTAATGCAAGGTACAAAACACGCTGCATATACCATTTTATTTGAGAGATCCTGCCCCGCCTCAGTGTTTATGTTGTTGCCATTCTTCTGCGGCCTTATCCAAAAGATCCATCATGGCTTCATCATGGAAATCGCCGAAAACTTCATAGGCCTGTCCTACAGCATAGAACGGGCTCGGCTGTTCCAGTACTTCAATGGCATCTGCATTCGTCAGGTTTACATTGTAAGTCCGTCCTGAAACGGGAGCGGCAATGATAACCTTTGCAGCGCCCTTTTTCCGGCAAAGCTCCAATGCCGGCACAAGTGTTACGCCGGTGGCTATCCCGTCATCAACGAGAATAACCGTGCGGCCTGATATATCCGGTAACGGCTTCCCATGGCGGTATTTGTTAACACGGCGGGAAACTTCATCCATTTGTTCTTCAATGATCTCCAGCAGGGCGTCAGAGGATACCAGGTGCTTACCCTCAGGAGCCACATAAACCGAATGCTCTTCAGCAATAGCACCAATGCCATATTCTTTCCGGGAAGGAAGGGGCAGTTTTTTAGAAACCAAAAGAGTTAGTTCGGCCTGGAGTTGCCGCGCCACATGGTAAGCAACCTCTACGCCGCCGCGCGGAATGCCGATGATAAGCGGATGGAGATCTTTATACTTCGATCTTAGAAATGACCCCAGTTTTTGGCCGGCATCTTCCCGGTCCCTGAACAGCACTTCGTTCTTCCAGCCCCACATATCAGACGATTTTGATATCCCTACTTTAACCAACTTTGCACATTTTGAAAAGTTTATTCTTTTTGAAATTGAAGCCGAACAACCTCCGCGGAGCAATTGTTTAAGTTAGTATTTATCAAAACGCTACGACATGAGACGACGGAAATTGTGGATAGCCGGTGGTTTAATTCTATCAGGTGGCATGCTTATGCGATTTGCCTGGGCTACTATCGAAGATCCGATCAGCGTAGTTTTGATCATAGCAGGCGCGATCCTGTTTCTTGGAGGCGCTTTTCTGTTTGTGCTTCATTTTCGTGAGTAGGATCCGTTTTTGATGAAATTGACAACAACTGAAGCCAGTACCGCGAGCGCAAAGAACACAGTCGTTAAAATATCGATCAATGATGCGCTGATATTATTGCCGGTAATATCATCGGCAAAGTATTTAATAAACGAGTCAGGCAGGTTTTCCTCTCCCATCCTTTCCTTAACCCGCCATTGCCAGTCGGTGATCGGACAATAGCCGACGCCGTACCAAATACCGAAGAGAAACCAAAAAGCAGCCGTTGTAACAATACTGACAAAGTGTAATTTCCGGGTTCCAGGCCAGATCCAGCCAAATAAATTAAAACCGATGATGACCAGGTGAAGGATAGTGAGCAGGATATCCAATAACGCAAGCATAAATTGGTGGCTACTTGTTGAAAAGTAAAGCCAAGCTTAATGTGAGGCCGGCCATACAAGCGGCGACAATACCTCTGTTTCGTGTAAGCCATAGCTGGGCGCTAAAGGAATGGGCCTGGTCTGAAAAAGGGCCATGCGCGCCGTGATCGCCCGGGATCGGTTCATATAGATTATCCTTTTGGCCCGGATCTTTCGGCTCACTGGTAAACTGGCCATCGAACCCGGTCTTCGCAAGATAATAGTCGCCAAATTCAGGAACAAACTTGTTGCCAATGATTGCTTCGACGGTGGGCAATCCGACGAAGATCTCTCTTCTGTTATGTTCGGAAGCAAAGACTATCGCTTCAGCAGCAACCTCAGGTTCAAAGATCTTGCCCATTGGACGTGGCTTATTCGGCAATTTATTCCTGACAAAACCAAATTGGGTTGTATTTAAAGCCGGCAACTGAACCATGCAGGTTCGGATGCGGCTATTTTCATGGATCAGTTCGCACCGTAATGAATCGTAAAAACCCTCGATAGCATGTTTTGCTGCGCAGTAGGCCGATTGCAAAGGAATTCCACGATATGCCAGGGCCGATCCTACAAAAATTATAGAACCGCTATTTCGTTTACGCATTCTCTTTAAGGCAGTTAATGCACCATAAACCTGTCCGAGGTAGGTAACTTCCGTCACCCGTTTATATTCTTCGGCCGACATATCAGCAATCGGGGAAAAGACGCTGTTCATCGCATTATTTACCCAAATATCTATAGGCCCCAGCTCTTCTTCGATCCGGGCTGCGGCACTTTCAACAGCATTGGCATCCGCTACATCGAGTGGTAATACCAATGCCCTTCCGCCGAACGACTCAACTTCCTTTTTTGCGCCTTCCAGTCCGTCGACGCCGCGTGCAATCAATGCAACTGATGCTCCGCGTTTTGCAAATTCGCGGACCGTCGCCCTTCCAACCCCTGCCGAAGCGCCGGTTACTACTACAACTTTATTTGTTTTCATAACAATTGACCTTTCTTTTTCAACCTGTCCCCTGCTCCTTTGGTTTTAAGGTCGTCTGCGCGACTCACGAAGATGGGCAGGATCTTCCTGGAATATTGACCGCCATCCCCCCCCAAAAGCATCCTCAACTTTACCCTTTACCAGTGAAAAAAGAATGATCAGGCACCCGCAGATCATGTCGTTCGCAATTGCAGTGGTTTCGGCATATCCCAAAATCCAGGGCGACACTAACAGCCAGAACCCGCATAGTATATTCGTATAACGAAAGTTTCTGACCGATTCAAACAACGAAATACAGGCAATGGAAAATACGAGCGGCCCCATTATCCGCTCATTGTTTGAGGCAACTTTACCGGGATCAAACACCGCAGGGACGATCATCAACCACAAACCAATACACATGTTTACTACTCGTGGCCACATATTAAATCACATTTCTAACGATCTCCTTATCGCCCCAGAACGCCTTCCAGGTAGAGAATCCGTTTTTTTTCACACGTTGAAGATACTGCAAGCTGGCCAATACCTCATCCATTGCGGGGCCTATCATGACCACCGAAAGTACCGCCGTAACCAGGCACAGCGTGCACCATGCGCCAACCATAACCGGCTGTGCAATGACCAGAAAAACGCTTACTATTCCCAAAGGACCGACAGCAACGCCAAACAAAATAACGATCCATGGCATAGTCTTCCAGCGTTTCGAATGGCCGATCACCCCGCTGACGGCATCAAGTACATACCCAAATGCGCCCAGAATTGCATCAGGAACTGGGAGCGCCCTTGACAACTTTGAATTAAGGACTTTTTCCGTGCCAGTACCGAAAAAAGGATCCCAGACTTGCGGATAGAATTGCAACTGATACAATCCCAGGTAAAGCGCTATCAGAAAACCGATTGCGGCAATAACAATCAACGGAATTCGCTGACTCCATGAGGACGGATTGTAACTCCAAGCAGGTGGTATTTCAATTGGCAAATTCATCGGCTGATGTCTGACGCTTATAGTTGATATTACTTACGGTTGGCTGTAATTGTTTAAGTAACTTACCGTTATCATTACCTACGGTGTTTGCCCCTCCGATGGAACAACAGATTTTTCCACCATTGGGGTGGACTGACAGCAGCCACTTCAGGAAAGTTTTTCTGAAACAGACGGACCGCATGATCCATTTCGGTATCAACAGCTGCAAGGGCGAGGCGCGTCTCACGGATCAAAATGAGACTGGCATAGAATAGCAGCACTGCACCTGAAAGCCCCGAAGCTACGGGGATCCACGCAAAATGTACCAATCCGATATAAATAACAGCAATACTAACGCAAGTGGAAATAAAAAAGAAAAGGGTGAAATAAAGAACGGTTAGCGCTCTTTGCAAAAGCCTTGCACGTCTGGTGGCCAGCCCGAGCTGCTGAAAAAGGACGCTCATTTCTTCCGAAGGAGAAATGGAATTTTCGCCTTTGATAAGCTCTCTTAGATCGACAGTGAGCTTTCGTGTCCTTTCAATGGAACGGCTGAGCCGCTGGGACGTCGCCAGGATCAACGAACTGCTTGCCATGATGAGGATTCCCGGCGTGATCATGGCGGAAAGGATATTTAACGTCTGCGAGAGGTCGTTCATACATCATTCCCCGATAAAGACCCTTCGTAAATAATCGTTCAAAAAAATACCATGGGGATCCATTTGACGGCGGATCTCATGAAATCGCTCCCACTGTGGATAAAGATGCTTCAGATCACGGGCTTTTAAAGAATGTTTTTTTCCCCAGTGAGGCCGTCCCCCATATGCCTGAAAGATCGGCTCAATATCGTTAAAGTACTCATGGAAAGGCAAAGAAGCATTTTGATGTATCGTGATGGCAACAGTATCACGCCCGTAAGAATTACTCAAAAACACATTATCGGCGGCAACCGGGCGAAAGAGGATACGCCATGCCACCATTCTCCGATGTTTTTCTTTGATCCGTTTTCGGATCTCCTGAAAACAGCCCACAGCCGCCTCTGCGTCCAGAGAATACTCCAGTTCGTTATATTTTAACTCGTGCTCCGTTGGCAAAACGTCTTTCCCCCAACCCGAGTATTCTTTATATATCTTACCGAATGGCAAAGGCTCTGTTTTGTCGTCCACAATATTCCACGTTCTGATGCCTGCCTCATCACGCCGGGGATACCAGTAAAAACAGAAGTTACGGTTGCTATCCATCATCCAATTCAGGTTCTCAAGGCAATCGCCAATTGACGCACAGTACTGGACACGATGAAGCTGATAAGCAGGTAAAACACGTAAGGTTATAGCTGTAAAAATGCCCATCGAACCTAATGATACTTTGAGAGCCTGCATCATTTCCGGATGATCTTCCATGTTAAACTCCTCAACAGCGCCGGTTCCGGTAACCATTCGCACGGCAATCATTTGTCCCGAGAGATTAGGTAATGTCTTTCCTGCGCCATGAGTTCCCGTACTGATTGCCCCGCCTATAGTTTGCTTGTCTATGTGTCCGGTATTTTCCATACCAAATCCTGCTTCAAAGATGGCATTGCCAACCTCTTCGACAGTCATACCAGGAGCACAAACCGCCGTCAGCCTTTCGCCGTCACAGCCCAGAAGACCTTTCAATTCTTCCGTCGACACCAGGATATCACTGGTTTCGAAAATTGCGGAGCAGGAATGGCTGGTGCCCACGGTGCGAACCCGTTTGTTTTCCGAGACCGCTGAAGAAACGATTTTCACAATATCGTTCTCTGTTCGCGGAACTTCAATGCTGTTGGGGGAAAAGCGAATACTGCCCGACCAGTTTATCCATTCTTTCTGCGGCTTTTCAAAAGGCATAGAGGAGCTTGTTAGTTGTTAACTCCCGGTTATCACAGATTTATCTTTCCGTGATCACCTTCATCGTACCGGTCGCCCGTGACGGCTGCCTTAACCGCATTGAAAAATACGACCATTTTGCTTGAGCTGCTATCCCAGTATTCGGCATGATCGGGAGAAACCTTTAATAGTGCAACATTCGGAGTATCCAGACCGGCCGGAAACCATGCCTTAAGAACCGGATTCCAAAGTTCCTGCAACTTATTCTGATCATGTACAATGCCTGCGGTTCCGCTAATGCTCAGATACGTGTTCCTGGACGGATCGGAATAAGCCAGGCAGACCTGAGGGTTACTTTCTACCTGTTCGACCTTTTCTGTAAGTTCATCAGTAAAAAACCAAATGTCGCCATTCGGGTCCACTTTCGACGTCGACATCGGCTTACTGTTAATGTGATCGCGGTGCCTGGTGCAAAGCATACAGATTCTCACCTCTTCCACTAATTCCTTCAGCTTGTTCAGCCCATCCTGATCGTTTGATTTCATCTCCGGTTTTTACATTCAAAAACAGAGCCATATAAAAATGGTTTGGGCTAGAGACGGGGGCGACTAACGTGAGGATTGCCCTTAACATAGAAACGCCATGGGATACTCTTATAGGGTTCAGCAATATTTAAACCGACACGCGGACCGGCAATGATGTCTTCTTCCGAATATGACAGCCCGCGATCTTCGACCCATATCTCATTCTCCTGCAACGAAATACCATTGTGCACCTTCCGCAAAGCTAAAGCTTTAGCAAGGGCCCCGGGCCCACGGCAAAGCCGGGTGTCCTCATGCATTACTTTTCGGCGATCACGCATCGTTTCTATACCTTCTGTCGGCTCGATCGCACGGATCAGAATAGCGTGGGCGGTATTTGCCGGACCGGTAACAATATTCAACATATCATGGATCCCATAGCAGATATACATGTAGACCACACCACCTGCAGAATACATAATGTCGTTACGATTCGTGCGACGGTGATTGTATGCATGAGAGCCAACGTCTTCGGGGCCTTTGTATGCTTCGGTCTCAACGATAATCCCTCCCGTCAACGCGTTTTCGGTATTGACAAAAAGAAATTTTCCGATGAGGTCTCTGGCAATCGACACAACATCTTCCCCTAAATAGTAGCTGGTCGGAAGTTTTTGCATCAGAAATTCACTCCGTTCAGAATTTCCTGGAGATACCGGCTGTCAGTGGTGTCAAACTGGTCAAGCTCCTGACTATCCACATCGAGGACGCCCAGAACCACGCCGTTTCTGATAATGGGAATAACAATTTCGGACTTTGCCAGCGAGCTGCAGGCGATATGACCGGGAAATGCCTCAACGTCCGGAACAATTAAAGTCTTTTCTTCCTGCCAGGCCGTTCCGCAAACACCCTTGCCTTTTGAGATGCGGGTACAAGCAACCGGACCCTGAAATGGCCCCAATACAAGGGTATCATTTTTTATCAGGTAAAACCCGATCCAAAAGAAGTTGAACTGCTCCTTTAGTGCGGCACAAATGTTCGCAAGATTGGCGATCAGGTCTTCTTCTCCTTCTATGAGCGCTTTTATTTGGGGAATGATCGATAAGTATTGTTCTTCTTTCGGTGCTGATATGATCGTCAAGTCTTCTGCCATAGCACAAAAATAAAGATGCTCATTATAAATACATTCACCCGTTTGCAACAAAAACATTCACAATTAAACCAAAGTGTCAATACGATGTCAGAATAACATATCGTTAGTACAACACATACACACTAATTATGAGAAAATTATTCACAATCGCAGCTTTCATGGTAGCATTGGGGGCTACCGCTGCACAAGCACAGACGTGGCGGGGAGACGATCACCGGCGTTATGAAGACAATCGGGTTTATCGCGACAATCGCGGGGAATATTCGTGGAGGGTGGTGGAGCGCCGGGTCTGGATACCTGAATATCGGAAAAAGACGATTTTTGGCACGAAAGTAATTCCGGGGCACTATGAGATCCGCCGTGACCGGGTTAAGGTATATAACCGCGACCGGTATAGAAGGCATCCCCATGGCATGCCTCCCGGACAACGGAAAAAATGGGAAGACAGACACGATCGGAATGATCGCGACTACGGTAAAGACCGTGATAATCGCAAATGGAATGACTAATAACCCAAGAAGCCCCCGTAAGGGGCTTTTTCTTTAAAAAAAGAAGAACCTGCTACAGGTTGAAATGTAACAGGTCCGACTTCATATTAATCAACAAATACTCTTTCATAGGTAGATGCAGAGCATTGATTTTCAAAAGAGTTAATACTCAATACCCCTCTAAAGTTTCTTAAATTTGAAAGTATAGTGATAGGAAAAAGAATATATTAATATTAAAATATCTGAGCTAATCTTGGATGCTGCATCACGTGTAAAAACCAAATAAGCGGACAGATGATTATATTAGTCGGACAAACCCTTCTCTTTATGAAACATCCGTTTTTACTTTCTATGTCGGTCTTTACTCTTATTGCATTTTCTGCTTCTGCCCAGAAGAAACCGGAAGACACCGAGGCATGGACACCGGTTCC
>DASWXL010000144.1:0-20315 GCA_036405495.1 Sphingobacteriaceae bacterium
TTGTTCACCGTAATGCGTGCATACAGTTGACCTACTCCGGGAACTTTGTTCGATTGCCGGGTAACGAATCGTATCCCAAAGGTGTGATTACTTCGCATATCTAATTGACGTAAAAAGTTAAAAATACACTAAGTCAAAACGCTCACCGCTTTATTCACCAGCTCGATTTAGAAAATTGAACGTCCGTGATGATAAAACCGCGTTAAATGCGCCTGTAGCGACATTATGACCGTCATAAGAGCAATTTAAGCATTAAAATTTACTCACCGTTTTATTCACCAGATACACGGCTTTACTTGGGGTTCTTTGGGGTATAAAAAATAAAAAACCCGCAAAACAGCGTGTTTTGCGGGTCTTAGGTACTACTTAGTGTAGTAAAATTTTAGGGTTGTCGGGATGGCCGGATTTGAACCATTTCCCTATTCCTATACAAAAAACGCTTCTACAACACTGTAAAGCGAGTTTTCAAAATTCTAACCTTGTCAAAAGAACAGTTTGGTCACAGATTTGGTCACAAGCCTAAATGCTGCCGGGTTGTTACCTTTTGTTAATTTTCTGTACTTAAAGATAAGAATAAATGTGCATTAAAGAGCATAAATGCACAATGAAATGGAGCTATTCGGGCAAGATTTCTTGAAGCTTCTGCAGAGGCAATCCGTAATATGACGCCAGTTCATCAAGAGTTAAAAGCTGATGGTCGAGCTTGTTGTAATGTGCTTTAATTTTAACATATGTGGACCTGGCATACCTCTCTCCTTTACCAGTAATAATCTGGATATCCTTTGGGAATGCGACTATCCTTTGGAACACTGGTTTCATACTCTATCTATACATTACCCATACTCTATATGAGCTGCATGTACAGACTAAAATAAGCAATCTTGACTTATAAATTTTTATGCCTTTTCCGGCCAAATGTCGCTCATATATGCTTTTGCGGAATCTATTAATTGACTTCCTCCAATAGCACCTGTTCATTTGATTAAAAATTAGTCAAATGGCAAGACAAACAGGCATTATTAAGTTGAGGGGTACCCTAGGTGGTATCACCTTCTACAGAACTTCACAGGATGGCGATCTGGCCCGGGAAAAGGGTGGCGTTGATGCCACCAGGATCGCGACAGATCCGGCGTTTGCCCGAACAAGGGAAAACGGAGCTGAGTTCGGCAGAGCCGGCGCAGCTGGAAAGCTGCTGAGGAAAGCATTGCGAAACCTGCTCCAGAATGCAGCAGATCGAAGGGTGACTTCAAGGTTAACCCAGGAAATGGTGAAGGTTGTGAAAGCCGATGCAACCAGCGAACGGGGATTGCGAAACGTTTTGGATGGTGAGCTCGAGTTGTTAACCGGCTTCGAGTTTAACATCAATGGCAAACTTAGCACAACGCTATTTGCTGCGTATGTTGCCACACTGGACAGAGTGACTGGAGAAGCTAAGGTGACCATTCCGGCATTCACTCCAACGCTAGGCATTGCTGCGCCTGCCGGCGCTACGCACTTCAAAATTAACATCGCTGCTGCAGCTATTGATTTTGAACTTGGCACTATTGAAAGCTTAACCGACAGTACTGACGTTGAAGAGCTCTCAAACGTAGCCTTGGCCGCCCAGGATCTGTCCGTGAACCTTCCGGTTAACAGCACTCACCCATTGTTCCTCGCTTTAGGAATTGAGTTCTTCCAGGAAGTAAACGGTCAAAACTATTCCTTGAGGAATGGCGCTTACAATGGCTTAGCCCTTGTTAAGATCCTCGGTGTATGATCCTAGTGCTGCATAGGATTTATTACCCACAAGGGACCAATGGGCAGCTCTGCTTTCAAGGCAAAAAAATCTGCGAAACGATAGAGCTGCCCTGGTTAAATAACCAAAGACACATTAGTTGCGTGCCCGAAGGGGAGTATGAACTGACAGCAAGAGTAACTAAAGCCAGAGGAAAGCATCTGCAGGTCAAAAATGTGCCGCAGCGATCACTAATTCTAATTCACCCGGCCAATGACGCCAAAAAGGAACTTTTAGGCTGCATCGCTCCGGTTACCAATCTTACAGGTCCGGGTACCGGTACCGAAAGCCGAAAAGCTATGAAAGAGCTGCTGAAGCTAATTAACAATCAATCACAGGTTTTCTTAATCATTCAATCATGAACGTCATTAAAAGAGCACAGGCTCCTACTCCAAAGTTTTTCAAGAAGATCCGGAATATCGGATTAACCCTAACCGGTGTTGCAGCAGCAATACTGACTGCGCCGGTCGCACTTCCAGCAGCGCTGATCACCATTGCAGGATATGTTGCAACAGCGGGAGCCGTTGCGACCGCTGTTAGCCAGGTGGTAATTCAAGAAGACAAAGAATAAATTATGAACCAGGATACATTACATAACAGTCGCTGGAGTATGACAGGCGGGATAATTCTAAGCATCGTCCCCAACATTACGTCTCAGGAAATTCTTCATACAGTTATTCTGGCTGCGATTGGAGCGACTGTTAGTTACCTGGTTTCGAAAGTCCTAAGGAAGTATATAAAATAAGCGGAAAATCACCCCCCTTCCGCGTTCACTGATCTATTTCGTTTTAACTACTTTAGACAGTTAGAATTTAGCAAACCATGATTGATCCAACTATCTTAAGAGCGAAAATTGCTGATATACGGTCACGCTTAAATAAAATAGATGCCTCCGACCCAGTTGCGGAAATAGGTTCGCGATTGGATGAAATTGATGGGATCTTAGACAATCACGAGTTGGAAATCAATCAGGAGAAGCGCTTCAATCACCGGCTTCCACACTTTGCTAAGGCGACTGGGGAAGATTTCTTTGCTTCAATGGAGGTAATATCTAATGCCCGAAACGCACTTATTCTGCAATTTCTTACGGAACATGGTTCTCAGAAACATTACTATTATCCAGATTTAGCTAAAGGAACATTACGAAGCTTCACTGCTTATCGGGTTTTTCGTTGGTTAACTGAAAAAGACAAACGAGAGATCGAGCGATTCCGAAACATCGGAAAAAAAGGAACGGAACAGATCCTTGAATTCCTTTCAGGTATCGAAGATGCTCTTTCTTCTTAAAGCAAAGGGGGACCATAGGTCCAATTGATATCTTTAGTAATCAATTCAACAAATCCGGCAGTCCATTGTCAAACTTCCTATTGTGAAATTATCCTTATCGATAATTCAAGCGCACAGATAGCCATTGCCTGCGTAGATACCGCTCAAAAGCTTTAAAGCCGACTTGCAAAAGGAAACGGAATAAATGGCTCTGTGAAGGGGCTGCGGGTTTATGCCGTAGTCTTTTGCAAGGCAACGCGTATCGGTTTTAAAGCTATTATTTTTTGTAGCAGGCGATTGCTTCAGAGTTTCTTATGGGTTCCGATTTCTAGGGTCTTTTACAGGGATCTGTTCGAGGGTCCCGAGGGTCGGTAAACGGTTATAGCGCCTGCGGCCAGGCTGGCCTTGTGAAATCGGAAAGTCGCGAGCCGTAAAAGCGCTGAAGTTGTGAGGTCGCCCGTTGTGGGTCGGATGAAACGGAAGCGATTTGCGAGCTGAGAGAGGGTGCTTTGGAAAGGCAGTTTTATGTTTATGCCTTAAAAAAACGTTACTGATAAACATAAAACTGACCAAAGCTATGTTGCTGTGTGGGCCTGCCCTTCGAGGGGATCAGGGTGACGGCCGTGGGAACGCCGTGGGTCGCCTTGAGCCGGTCAACACAAGCGAACGAAGGGTCGGACGTTGCGGTGGAGTGAGTGCAGCCCGAACGATGGAAGCGGCGAGCCAAAATTATGAGCTGCGGCCCCGGTAAATATAAGGTTGGTGCTAGGGGCAATGGTGTCGGATAAAAACCTTGTATTTAGCGGGGAGACAGCAGCTATGACGAATGAGTTGCTAAAGCAGAAGCCATGCCGAAATAGTTCCGAGTTTTGAGTTGGAGGGTTCTGAGTTGTGAAAAAAACTCGGAACTACCCGCAGGGCGAAACAGCTCTTTTTCTATCAAAAGTGCTGTGAGTTTTGGCGTGGCTTATGCAGCAATGAATGAGGAATGCCTTATAACCGGTGCGGTGGGCAGAGCGTCGGGAAAAAGCAAGTGAAGGGCAATGAGCGGTCGCAATGCGGTTGGAAAATTGGCCTTTTCTTGCTTGTGCGTTGCCCGAAGCTGGTGGTTACGAGGCTGGCTTGTGTGGTGGGGAAAATGAACCTGCTGAGGGCAAAGGAAGTTTTGTTATTTCAATCTGCTAAAGGAATAACTAAGGAGACTTGACGGACAAATAACGGACATTTTAAGGAACGGCAACGGACAGATAACGGACAAATAGCGGAATATAAACGGACATCTTCTTTAAACAGATACCGACTTGATTTTCTTTTGTCCGACTTCACTAAAAGGCCTTTTCAACCAATTGTACCAGGTCACGTCTCGCTGTTCTTTGGGTGACGTTAAATTTGATCAAATATTTTTTAGTAGTAATCTCGCGTTCATTTTTTCAAATCTCAACGCGTGCTTCTGACGGTCACCTTTTTCGGGCAGAGTATCCAAAAAATAAAATCACCAAAGTATCCAATTAAAAGAGGAATGCGACCATCCATCCCAAGTATGCATAACCGATAGCTGGTATTCCAACGCTAAACAGAGCCAGAGAAACGTGGATGGATGTTGTTTCATTATTAGCTAAACTTCATTCTCTGTATTCGTACAGCGTTCAATATTGCCAGTAATGCAACACCGACATCAGCAAAAACTGCCTCCCACATAGTGGCAAGGCCGCCTGCTCCCAGGATCATCACGATAACTTTGACACCGAACGCGAACCCAATGTTTTGCCATACTATTCGATTGGTTGCCTTGCCAACGTCAATAGCACGGGCAATCCTGGAAGGATGGTCTGTTTGAATAATAACATCGGCGGTTTCAATGGCCGCGTCGCTACCCAGTCCACCCATGGCAATACCAACATCGCTTAAAGCAAGCACAGGAGCATCATTAATCCCGTCGCCCACAAAGACAACAATCCGTGAAGGATCTTTTTTCAGTTCTTCTACTTTCTGCACCTTGTGCTCAGGAAGCAGATCTCCAAAAGCCTCATCAATGCCCAGAGCTTGAGCAACCCGGTCAACGACAGCCTGTTTATCGCCGGAAAGCATGACCGTTTTTATGTTCTTAGCATGGAGGGACGCAACAGCCTCTTTACTGTCACCTTTGATTTGATCAGCGATAGTGATATACCCGGCCGGTTTGCTATCTACCGCCACCACAACAATGGTATCGGCTACTTGTCTTACCTTTTCATCAACCTGTATGCCCATTTTATCCATAAGCTTGAGATTTCCGGCTAAAACATCCTTTCCATCGATTTTGCCTTTGATACCATGGCCGCTGACCTCCTCCAGATCTTGCGGTTGGATATTTCTCGTCTTTTCCCCTACATGCTCAACCAGTGCCTGTGCAATGGGATGGGTAGAACTTGCCTCCAGAGCTGCTGCCATCGGCAGCCATTCTGTTTCCGGGATACTATTCAAGCTTATGACTTCACGTACTTTGAAAACCCCTTCGGTAAGCGTGCCTGTTTTATCCATTACCACTGTGTCCACTTTGGTCATCAGGTCAAGAAAATTTGATCCCTTAAACAGAATGCCATTTCTGGAAGCTGCACCTATTCCGCCGAAATAACCGAGCGGAATAGAGATTACCAACGCACAAGGACAGGAGATCACCAGGAAGATCAGGGCTCGATACAGCCATTCTGAAAAAACATAATCAGCAGAGAAAAAGTAAGGCAACGCTACAATACAAAGTGCGAGGAAAACAACGATCGGCGTATAGACCCTGGAGAACTTTCTGATAAATTGTTCAGTCTTTGCCTTTCGGGTTGTCGCCTCCTGCACCAGTATCAAGATGCGGGCCAGGGAGCTATCGTTAAACAATTTCGTTACCATAAGTTCAACTACTCTGCCCTGATTAATCATACCGGCAAGTGCCGTTTCTCCCTTGTTTAACGATTGCGGCTGGCTTTCTCCGGTTAATGCGGCGGTGTTGAAACTACTGCCTTCACTAAGCATTTCGCCATCCAATGGCACTTTTTCCCCGGCTTTTATCTGGATAGTCTCTCCCACTTTCACGTCGTTCGGGTCAACATCTACATAGGACCCGTTGCGCAAAACCGTAGCCTGATCGGGTCTGATATCGAGCAATGCCTTGATACTTCTCTTGGCCCGGTTAACCGCAGCATCCTGAAATAACTCGCCAATGGTATAAAACAGCATTACGGCAACCCCTTCCGGGTATTCGCCGATAAAGAATGCACCGACCGTGGCAATAGTCATTAGCATGAACTCGGTAAACACGTCGCCCTTAATGGCGTAAGTAACGCCACGCTTTGCAACCGGCCAACCTACAGGAGCATAAGCCACAGCATACCAGATGAAGCGCATCCATTCGTTAAAAACCGAATAATTGTCTAAAACGATACCCGCAAGAAGCATCAGCATGCTTATAGCTACCGGCACATATTCATTCCGGCCTCCTGTTTCAGCGCCGTGGACATGTTTCTGCTCATCCTTTGCAGAAACCTCAGAAGGCCGTTCTTTATGAACGTGTTTGGAAACCTGCCAGCCGGAGGTAACCCTAAGGCCTTCTTTTTCGATCAGGGCAAAAATCTGGCTTTTATCGATCAGCTCCTGATCGTACTCTAACTGCAACGGGCCCGCGTCGGAAACGGATACATAGGCAACTCCCGGTAGCTGACGTAACCTGTCTTCCAAGGCGTTCGCCTGATTGATCTGAAGTATTCCCTCCACATCAAGCAACAAATGGTGATATCTGCGCGTAATTTCGGCTCCCTCGATTTCGGCTTCATACTGCAGGGTTTCCAACGAAATAGTATCGGGGTCATAATGAAAGCAAAGTTGGGCCTGACTATTCAAACCACCCGACACCAGGTGCACTTTCTCGACCCCGTTGTGCTGTTCTATCTTCTTAATGATCCGCTCCACACACTGATCACGTTCATCCGGCACCTCAGGAAGTAAAACATCGAGGTTGATTTTTAATTTCTTCATAGTCAGTTACTTTAAATCAATCTTTTAACTTTTTTGCAATAGGCGATGTATTCATCAGCGTGCTGTTTTACAAGAAAGTCTTCCTCAAGCCTGATCTGAATTTGAATCAACACGTATCCGCAAACGAGAACCAGTAAAGTCAGTGCATTTGGAAGCAGCAGAAAAAATCCCAATAACGATACCAGCATGCCGAGAAAAACCGGGTTTCTGGATATACCAAATAATCCATGTCGAATTAATTGCGTCTTATTCTGATGGTCTAAACCAATACGCCAGGAATTTCCCATTTGGAACTGCGCAATGGAGATCCAAACCAGGGACAATACGCCAAGAACGACACCGACAAGGTGAAGCACTGGTATTAGCAGGTAGGTAAATGGAGACAAGTACTGATAAGCCCCATCGGGAAACCAGGATGTAATTATCGATATAAGCGTAAGGCCAATTAAGATCTTAAACCATCTGCCAATAAAATCATGTGCCGTGTCTGACGTTCCAAAGGTAACCGGGTTTACTCCGGTACTTTTATAAGTACGAACCGTTGGCCAGGCAAAAGCGATTAGTAAGTACAGAAAAAAAAATGTCAGCGAAAATACCTTGATGAATGCCTCTGTTACCATTTTGCGTTAGTTTTTAATATCACAAAGCTACTGTCCAAGCCGATGCAATGGAATTGCATTCTTCAGTGGCTGCATCTATCGCATATCCCTTTAACTGTTAACTGAACCTCTTCCAGCAGAAATCCCTGCGGCAGACTGATCTCGGGAATTTTAGATTTCGGCAGACAGAAAGTTTCTTTACAAACGGCGCAGGTGAAATGAATGTGAAGATCGAAATGGCCGTCAGCAGAGCAATCCTTACAGAGCGCATACTTTTGTGCTCCGGATCCGTCGGCAATCAAATGCACCAGGCCTTTTTGCTCAAATTTTTTAAGCGTTCTGTATATCGTTATCCGATCGGCAGGCGCCAGGCCATTCTCAACTTCTGTCAAACTTACCGCATAGGGCTGTTTATCCAGGAAGTCGAATACCAGCAAGCGCATTGCGGTCGGGCTTATGTTTTTTGCGAGCAGCTTTTGCTCTATTTCCTTTTTCATGTTACTCTGTTAGTGACCGTGACCTCCGCCGCCAGACATTTTTGCCAAAACAAAGAATGCCCCTTTTGTAATTATTGAAGCATTTGCAGGAATGTTTTTCATGGGAGTAATCTCGGTATAACCAACATCGGAAACACCTTTTACTACCAGTACCCTTTCGAAATACACGGAAGGCTCATCGACGTGGCCCTTTTCATCGGCGTGTTTTTCTTCAGTGTGCTTTTCGTCCTTAGCCGCAGCCTTGCTCTGAACAAAAATATAGTCCTTTCCCTGCTCGGTTACAATGGCATCGGTCGGAACAGCCTGTGCCTCCTTCTGTCCAATACTGATGAGTGCCGTAATATTCATTCCTTCAATTAATCCGCTGTGACTGCCGAGTACGACAGAATGCACAGGAATGGTCTTGGATTCATTGGCGAAAGCAGTGCCGATAGAGAAGATCTTTGCGTCATATTCTTTTCCAGGATTATTGGTTAGTGTGAAGTGAATGGTCTGATCCTCTTTGAGCTTGGGAAGGTCCTTCTCATAAACGAACAAATCGAGGTGCAACTGAGCATTGTTCACAATCTCCGCAACCGGAGTACTTTGATCGATTGGCGAACCGATCTGTGCTGTGACTGTACTTATAGTCCCACTGATCGGAGCCGTGATACTGATCGTTGTGTTGATATTACCACGACTTACGCTTGCCGGCGAAATACCAATTGAACTCAGTTGCTTTTGAAGCGAATTGCGGGTAGCTCTTAAAGTTGCCAGTTCTGTTTGGACCCTCTGGACATTTTTTAGCGGAGCGGCGTTTCCTTCCACCAATTCACGCTGCCGTTTGAGCTCAATTTCACTCAAGTTGATCTGCGCCAGAACCGTTTGTAATTCCTGCTGCATCTGAGCGGCGTCGGGGTTGATAATGGTAGCTACGATCTGGCCTTTGCGCACATAACTTCCCGGTTGGATAGTGAGCGTTTTTAAGACCCCGCTACTGAGTGAGGTGATCAGGGCTTTGTTTTGATTTGGTACAGATAGGATACCATTTGCTCTGATGGAAGTGCGAAGATTTTTCATCTCGATCGGTCCCTGTGTGATGCCGGCCGTTTCCATCTGCTCGTGGGTAAGCGAAACAATATTACTTTCTGTTTCTTCATGGCCAGCCTCTTCATGTGCAACCTCTGCTTCCTGAGTTTTATTAGTACTGGTGTCGGGACCGCAGGAGGCCAATAATGTTATGACGCTTAATATTGCGAGAATTCGTTTCATCAAATTTGAGATATGAGGTATGAGATATGATAGCATATACGTTACCTGTTTAAATAATAGTTTAGTCTTATTGCCGCCTGGTTGTACTCATTAAGTACTTCCAGGTAGCTCTTTTGTATGTCAATTGCTTGGGTAAGAAACTGTGTGAGTTCCGAAAAGCTGATTTCTCCACCCCGATATGCCAGGTTTGCGGCCTTAAGGATCTGATCGGCCTGTTTTAACCCGGATGCCTCATAGAAAACCAAGAGCTCCTCCTGTTTTTTCACCTCCTGAAATGCCTGAATGTAGTTGCTTTGAAGTGAGCTGATCTCAAAGTTTACAATGGTACTTTGATACTGTCGCTCCAATTCTGCCGCCCGGACGCCGCTTCTGTATGCACCGCGACCTAAGAGCGGAATGCCGACCGAGAGCGAAAACCCAGAATATGGATTAGTAGCACCATACAGTCGTTGAGAAAAGAAGCGACCATCGAAGCTTGGCATGTTCGTTCGTTTTTGGACTTTCAATTCTGCCGAGGCAATGTTTTCGTTTTGCCGTTGCAACTGGACGGATGGATGATCTTCAAGGGAGCCTATTGAAGTATCTGTTGCTACCTTTTGAAGTGGTTTTAGCTCCGGCAAAAATGGGATGTTACTGTTTGTCAAGCGCCTGAGCGTTTCCTGTTCGGCCTGTATATCACGCTGCAGAACACTAAGCTGAACGGCTACTTCACGCGATCTTGCCCTAGCTGAGATGCTATCCAAGCCAGCACTTTCGCCTACCCGCACTCTCCGTACGGTTGCGTCCGTAAGCGCCTGGAAAATACTATCCATTCGCTGATATAGTTGCTGCCGGTTTTGAAAATACCATAGCTTGTAATAGCTGCTTTGTACTTCACGCTTTATTTCAAGTGCCCTTAGCTGTTTGGCATAACTAACGGACCTCACTTGTTCTTGAAGAAGATCTTTCCTTGCTTTATAGAGACCCGGCCATTCAACACTTTGGGAGACCCCGATCTTTAATAATCCCTTCGGATCCATCGGATTAATATCCTCGTTCTCCACGAAAACTCCAGTCTTCGGCAGGTTTAACCATGTTCGTCCTAGTGCCTGGTTTCTTTGCAATTGCAGATCCGCAGCCCGAAGCTGCAGGTTATTGACAAGGGCAGTGTCATAGACCGCGTTAAAAGATGCCCGTGCAGGTTGCTGCCGGTCCTGCGCTGTAACGGATTGCGTGACAAACAAGAGCGCTATAACCGTCACTACTTGGGAAGCAGGTGAATTTGGTCGCATTTTATTTTTTATAAAAATCAAATACAAGACTGGCAGGAGAATTAGGGTTAGTATAGTAGCTGTAATCAGACCACCAATCACCACTGTGGCCAGGGGTTTCTGGACCTCGGCTCCGGCTCCGCCCGATAATGCCATAGGAAGGAAGCCAAGGGAAGCAACGGTAGCGGTCATCAGTACCGGTCGCAGCCGGATCTTTGTTCCCCGGAGAACCCGATCGAGCACATTTTTTACTCCGTCCTTTTCCAGTTGGTTGAAGGTGCCGATAAGAACGATCCCGTTAAGAACAGCAACCCCGAACAAAGCGATAAAACCGACCCCGGCGGATATGCTGAACGGCATACCGCGAATCAGCAAAGCGAAAACTCCACCAATTGCCGACATCGGAATAGCAGTAAAAATCAGTGCGGCCTCCTTTACCGAACCGAAGGTGAAATAGAGCAGGGCAAAAATTAAAAGAAGCGCAACAGGCACCGCAATCTGTAACCGGTCCGAGGCCTGTTCCAGATTTTCAAAAGTGCCACCATAGGTAAAGTAATATCCCGTTGGCAGGATCGAACTGGTAGCCAATTTCGCCTGAATGTCTTCGACTACTGACTGCACATCTCTTCCCTGGATGTTAAAACCAACTACTATTCTTCGCTTGGCATCTTCCCGACTGATCTGCGCCGGACCTTCTTTAAATGAAACGGTGGCCACCTGGCTGAGCGGAATTTGGTTCCCGTCTGTTGTTGGAATAAAGAGATTGGCTACGTCTTCAATAGAATTACGCTCCATCGTATCTAATCTCACAACGAGGTCGAATTTGCGTTCATTCTCGAATACCACCCCGGCGGCAGCGCCTGCAAACGCTGTGCTTACGGTTGTATTGATATCGTGAACATTTAAACCGTAGCTGGCGATCTTTCCTCTGTCATATTGAATGGTAATCTGGGGCAAGCCGGCCGTACGTTCGATTTGCGGCTCGGTGGCACCTTCTACCGATTGTATCACCGCAGCTACCCTTGGAGCCAGATCAGCAAGCGTATCGATGTTTTCTCCAAAGATTTTCACCGCAACATCCTGTTTTACGCCAGTCATCAGCTCATTAAACCGCATCTGAATAGGTTGACTGGCTTCAAAGAACACGCCCGGAATTGCTTCCAGTTTTTCTTCCATCATTCGGGCGAGTTCGTTATAATCTTGCGTGGTTGTCCACTCGCTTTTATCCTTCAGCACGATGATCAGGTCGGTGGCTTCCGGAGGCATCGGGTCGGTTGGAACTTCGGCAGCGCCCGTTTTTCCAACAACTTCTTTTACCTCCGGGAATGACTTGATGATTTTTGATGCCTGCATGGATGTTTCGATACTTTGCGATAGCGAAGATCCCTGCGGAAGAATGCAGTGAAACGCATAATCGCCTTCCTGTAGCTGCGGTATAAACTCGGCTCCCATCCTGGAAAAAGCGAAAACAGTAATAGCCAGTAAGGCAAGTGAAGCAGTAACGACTATATACTTTGCCTTAATTGCCGCCCGGATAACCGGATCATACAACTTTTGAAAGAAATCCATCATTTTATCGGAGATGTTCTTCTTGCGTGAAAATTGTTTTGGCAGGAAAAGCGCTGACATCATCGGGATGTAGGTTATTGACAGGATAAGGGCACCAAGAATGGCGAAGCCGACTGTCTGGGCCATCGGCCGGAACATTTTTCCTTCTATTCCAACCAGCGAAAGAATTGGGATATACACGATCAGGATGATGATCTCGCCAAAGGCGGCACTCTTCCGGATCTTGGATGCAGACACGTAAACCTCATGGTCCATCTCCTTTTGAGTAAGCTTTTTCAGACCGGTTCTTATTACCAAATGGTGCATAGTGGCTTCCACAATGATCACCGCACCATCTACTATCAACCCAAAGTCGATGGCCCCAAGGCTCATGAGGTTAGCCGAAACGCCAAAGACATTCATCATTCCTAAAGCGAAAAGCATGGACAACGGAATTGCCGATGCGACAATTAATCCCGCCCTAAGGTTACCGAGAAACAGCACAAGAACAAGGATAACAATCAGCGCTCCCTCGACCAGATTTTTTTCAACAGTGGCAATTGCGCGGTTAACCAGATTGGTACGGTCAACGAAGGGTTTGATCTCAATATCGGCAGGCAGGCTTTTTTGGATTGTTTCCATTTTGTCTTTAACCCGTTTCACTACTTCAGCGCTGTTGCTGCCTTTCAGCATCATCACAATTCCGCCAACCACTTCGTCTTCGCCATTATTGGTCATTGCACCGTACCGCACAGCATTCCCGAACCGCACGGTAGCCACATCACTGATCATTACTGGAATTCCGTTAACGTTTTTTACGACGATCATTCCAATCTCTTCCAAGGAAGAAATCAGACCAATGCCCCGGATGAAATAAGCGTTAGGCTTTTTATCGATATATGCCCCGCCGGTATTCTGATTGTTCTTATCCAGCGCTTCATAAATCTCTGCGATGCTGACGTTGACCGATTTTAACCGATTTGGCTTTACGGCAACTTCATATTGCTTTACCTTCCCGCCAAAGGAATTGACCTCCGCGATGCCCGGAGTTCCGTACAACTGCCGGGCAACGATCCAGTCCTGCATAGTGCGGAGGTCCATTGAGGTGTATTTGTGTTCGCTTCCTTTTTTAGGATGGATCATATATTGGTATATATCGCCGAGACCGGAGCTGACTGGGGCCAGTTCGGGCTCGCCGACGCCTTCAGGAATTTGTTCCTCAGCTTCCTTCAACCGTTCGTTAATCAACTGCCTGGCGAAGTAGATATTGACATCATCATCGAAAACGACAGTCACAACAGAAAGCCCGAAACGTGATATCGACCGCATCTCAATGAGATCGGGAATATTGGCCAGGCTTTGTTCAATCGGGTAAGTAATAAATTGCTCTACTTCCTGAGTGGCCAAAGTGGGAGCGGTAGTAATAACCTGAACCTGGTTATTGGTAATATCCGGGACGGCGTCGATCGGTAATTTCAGTGCAGAGTAAATCCCCCAAATAATCAGGGCCAATACGCCGATTCCGATAATCGCTTTATTCCGGATAGAATAAAGAATTATTTTATCCAGCATAAAATTTTTAGTTCTAAAAAATGAGAATTTGATGCATCAGAGCATCTTCAGGGCGAAGTATTAGCCCTGAACTTTAGGGGGCTGGAAAAGGCCGTGGGGATTTTTGAGAAGATCCTTTTCAATGTAAGGGTCCGATAAATCGGTTGGTATTGATACCGCAGCCTGCATAACGGTAATCGATGGTTGGGTACATCCAACGCAACAGGTACAAGTGCAGAAAGGAGAGCACAGATCAGAGGGAGTTTCTGCATGATCAGTATCCTGAGCAAGAAGAACCTGAGTTTTTGATTTTTCCATCACAAACCCATCCTTACATGTCATGACCGACATCAGCATGACATAGACGGAAAAAATTGCACACAGAAATTTCATTAGATGCAAATATAAAATATATTGGTTAAACAGCGTACTTAAGAAAACGTTGACCCGAGGTGCAATCTTAGATGAAAATAGGAACAGGCCACCCGGACCTGTCCCATAAAATTTATTTCCTACTTAACTGAAGTATTCTAAATGCGCCTCTTGCCACAACCAGGAAAATGATAATACCAACGATCAAATCCGGAAGCTTTGAAGCAGTAAAATAGACCAATCCACCGGCCACAATAACACCCAGATTTACAATAACATCATTAGATGTAAAAATCGTGCTTGCCTGCATGTGGGCTTCTTTGCTTTTCTGCTTTTGAAGCAGGTACAAACTGAATGCATTACCTATCAATGCCAGAAGTGATACGATAACCATGGTTTGGTAATTTGGCACTTCGCCAAAACCGAGAAACCTGCGCACTACCTCGATAAAACCAAAGAGGGCCAGTGTTAACTGGAAGTATCCGCTTAACCGTGCGATATTATTCTTCCTCGCTATGGTACCGCCTACAGCGAACAGCGCCAGGCCGTAAACCAGAGCATCGGCTAACATATCAAGGCTGTCGGCCACTAATCCCATGGAGTTAGCAATAAAACCGGCGACAATCTCGGCGACAAAAAAGAAGAGATTAATGATCAACACCTGCCATAACAGTTTGCGCTCACTGTAGCTGGTGTCAGTATAAACCTCTTCAGCCGCCACCTCAGTGGAAATAAACTTTGTGTTGAGATTAAGGCTATCTAACGCTGATAGTATGACCTGATAGTCCTGTGTATGGAAAACTTTAAGTCTTCGGCCTGGCAGGTCGAAGTCCAAAGATTTGATATTCGAAAACTTTCCCAGTTGCATCCGAATCAGTTGCTCTTCGGCGGCACAATCCATTTTCGATATGTTGAATACTGTCTTATTCATTACATTGAGGTTATAGTTTGATTTTTATTCCCCCGTTAACGACAAATCCGTCTGTCGGTGCATAAATATCCCGGAATTGCGGATTACTCAAATTTCCTGTATAGATGGTATCAAACCTTGACTGTCGGGTATCCAGAAAGTTCTCAAAGTTAACAAACACAGAGAACCTCTCCCAGATCTTTTCAGCCATGGCACCCGTAACCCAGTATGATCTTCCTTCAGTTCCATCATTCAGCTTTTGTTGGCTGAAATAGTAAGCTTCCACACCGAACTTGAACTTTTCTTCCACTTCATACATCAACACGTTATTCAGCCGGTGTTTTGCAACAAGCGGATAATCTGAAGTATTCGAGCCATATCGCTGTTTTACATCCGCAAGCGTGTACCCAATAAAAATCTTAAAGTCACCGTAAGTAAGCTTCACATTCGTCTCCATACCTTTTGTGTTCAGGTGTCCATCCGGTTGTTCAAACTGATAGGCGTTCCCACCTACCGCAGATAAAACAAGTGGGTTATTTATTCTGGTATAGAAGAATAGGTTATTTACCGATAACGTCACCCGATCATCAAACAATCCAGTTCGGTAGTTCACGTCGAAGTTTGCGCCGTAAGACCTTTCTGCTTTGGCAGTTTCTATTTCGATAGGAAGCACATTCCTGAACTGGATCCTTTCTGCCTCTTCTGTAAAGACGGTAGGGGTTTTGTAGCCCAGGCCTCCACCAAGACGCAGTGATACCGGCCCGGCTTTGTACAAGGCTGATAACCGTGGCAAAAGTAAGAAACCGTAATCGCTATGATAATCTCCTCTTATTCCGCTCTCCAGGTTAAACCGATCGGCCGGTTTCCATGTGTTTTGAATAAAGGCTCCGAGTGTGTTCTGATTGTAATCCCTGACGATGTTTGAAGTTTGATCTTCAGTAAATTTATCTGTCAGGAAGTTCAGTCCGGCTACCCATTCGGCTTTCTCTCCATCCCGGTTAAAGGTTCCCTCAGTAAACGTAGAAATCTGGTTACCGGCAAAACCATACGATGGTATGCTGATCTCACGATCGTAATAGCTGATGCTGTTCTTAAAAACCAGGGAACTGTTATCGGAAAGGGTATGGTTTAGCGATAACTGGGTAGAGTATCTGCCGGTGTTATTTCTTTCAAAATACCGATTAGCTGCGGTTGCATCGCCTTTTACGAATGCGATATCACCTCCGATCCGCTTTTCAATCACGCTGTTAATGCCGAAATTCAAGGCAGTACGGGACGACAGATCAACAAAGATCTTAGGGTTAAGCGTAAAGCGGTTAAACTCCGGTATGGCCGTAAGGCCGATATCCGCCGGATCATACGGATTACCGTAGTTATAAGCTGCGTAAACTGTAGTTCCTATTTTTCCTTCTTTTTTCGAGTAAAAGCCGCTTGCATCAAGTCCAAGCGCAGAAGTACCGTTCAACACGAAGCTCAGTTCTCTTTCCTCACCGGGAGTTTTGGATACCAGGTTAACCAAACCAGAAATGGCGCCACCGCCATAAAGAGTAGATGACGATCCCTTGATCACCTCGACTTGTTTTAAGTCAAGAGGTGCGATTTGGAGCAATCCAAGGCCTCCGGAAAATCCGGAATACAGTGGGAATCCATCTCGAATGATCTGCGTGTACCTGCCGTCAAGGCCCTGAATGCGGATACTTGAGTTAGCACTTGTAGCGGAAGTTTGCTGGGTCTGGATACCGGTGCTTTCGTTAAGGAGCATACGGATGTCGCCGGGTTTCATGTTACCCTTTTCAGCCAGCTCCTCACCGGATATGGCTTCCACCCGGGTGGGGATGTCTTCAATGGTTCGGCTGCTCCGGGTAGTGGTAATAACGACTTCGTCGAGTTCGCTCTCATCCTCTTCGAGGAGCACAGTTAAGGCTTCTGCTGGAATATTAACCGTGTCAGTACGGGTCTTAAATCCGACATACTTAAAGATCACGGCATATTTCCCTGCTGCGATATTTTGAAAAGCAACTTCGCCATTCGTATTTGTTGAGGCCGCTTTGTCAAGGGCCGGTATGCTGACCGTTACGCCAATTAACGGTTCATTTTTTTCACTGTCTTTTACTAGAGATTTAAAGCTGTGTTGTGCAAAGGCCGTACATGAAAATGCCATTGCAACGAACAGTATGAGTATTCGTTTCATTTAATTTTTTTGAGATGTAAAACCTAAATAATTTGTAGAGAGAAATTGATTTCAGGCTAACTTAGGAGGCTGCCAGATAGCAAAGGAGATGTTTTTTATGGCAAGTGTAAGATCAGCCCGGTAAACGAATGACAAACTTCTATCTGCAATAAGCTGGTCTGTTGCCGGAATGACTACCGAAAAAGGACAACGAGCGCAGTGACAGAAAGCATTGCAATTGTCTTCAGGGGCATTGTGTTTTTCACTAGTGGATTTTGATGTGAGTTCGATGCTATCCTTTTCGACTTCAGTTTCCTCCTGACATGGCGTCATAACCATAGCAAGCAGGAGAAAGGACATTATGATGGCCAGGAGTTTCACAGTTGCAAAGATAACAGATTACACATTCAGGCATCCGAGATTTTGTCATCCGATTACCAGGTTTGACGATACTCCATGCCAAAGGCGGCTTATCTTTTTGTCCGTCGTAATATCAGCACAATCAAAAGGATCACAATAGTAATTCCGATCACAAACCCGAATACCATCCATCCCATCATGCCGCCGCAGCAATTTTCCATCATGTCCATCATCGTCGAAAAGTTAAGTGACTAATGTTGTTACATATTCAATGCAGCAAAGTTTTAAAACCACGTATAAATAAGCCTGTTGTCTCATAGAACAATATCGCTCTATGGAACATGACATGAGCCGGGGGGTATCCCGTCCTGACATGAAGCATCAGGACAACCATCAGTCGATGATGATGGATCCCAGGCAAAAAATGGAGATGCTGAAAAAACATCACATGCAAACCTTATGGATCTATTGGCTGGTCATTCTACTTGGCTTTTGGGTGCTGCTCTCACCTCTGACACTTGATTACGGTAAAAATCCTGCCGAGCCGGGTGGCGGCAGAGAAGTATGGCTCTCCCTAGAAGCCCGGATCCTGGCTATGAAATGGAGCGATATGATCAGCGGGTTTTTGCTGATCATCTTTGGCTGGCGATCATTAACGCCGAACCGGCCGGTGAGTGTTTGGATATGTTGTTTTACGGGCATCTGGTTAAGCTTCGCACCTCTTATTTTCTGGTCGCCTTCTGCTACGGCTTATTTAAACGATACGATGGCAGGAGCTCTGGTTATTGGCCTCACGGTGCTTATCCCGGATATGCCCAATATGATGACCTATATGGAACCGGGCCCGGAATCACCTCCGGGATGGAGTTACAATCCTTCCGGCTGGCCGCAGCGATGGATCATGATCGTACTTGGCTTTTTTGGATGGGTAGTTTCCAGGTATCTGGCAGCTTTTCAGTTAGGTTATATTGATACGGCGTGGGATCCATTTTTTGGAGAAGGGACAGAAAACGTACTTAATTCAGCTATGTCGCACTCGATGCCCATTTCAGATGCCGGTCTCGGCGCACTGGCCTACACACTGGAGTTTTTAATGGGATGGATGGGCGGTACAGACCGCTGGCGCACCATGCCCTGGATGGTCACTATTTTTGGCATTCTCGTTATTCCTTTAGGCCTGGTTCATATTTTCCTGGTCATCTCTCAGCCGCTCACTGTAGGCTACTGGTGTACCTTTTGTCTGCTTGCTGCCGCCATCATGCTTCCGATGATTCCATTGGAGGCAGATGAAGTCATTGCCATGATCCAGTTTATGATACTTGGGAAACGTAAGGGCGAGCCGTTTTGGAAATTATTCTGGAAAGGTGGAACCGTTGACGGCGGAAGTAAGGATGAGCGCTCGCCAATGCTGATAGAATTTCCTCAAAATAAGCGAAAGATTTTTCAGGCCTCCATCTGGGGAATGAGCTTTCCCGGGACATTAGTGATCTCTATGCTTATCGGTATCTGGTTGATGTTATCGCCCGACGTTTATGGCGCAGAAATAAAAACGCCGGCAGCGAATATCAATCACTTATGCGGAGCTCTGATCGTTGTTGTGTCGGTGATCAGTATGGGAGAGGTACTGCGTACGGGAAGATATTTGAACATTCCGTTGGGGCTTGCTGTTGGCGCCGGCATCTGGTTCGCGGACAATACTACTCCGGCTTTAGGTATCAGCAGCCTGGTTGCGGGGGTACTGGTTATTTTACTGGCTGTTTTCAGAGGATCTAAAACCGAAAGTTACGCCGGTTGGGATAAACACGTAAGGTAAGATAGCAAGATCCAAACTACCCCGGGGGAACCTTTCATTGGCTATCTTGCGGCTAATAGTTTTAACCACCGCAACATTCCTTATTTTGCTGTATTGGCGGACAGGCAACTGTTCCATAAGAGCAGTAAACACAGCAATCTCCTTGTTTTGGCTTTAATACAGTATCACAGTTTTCACACTTATAAAAATATTGGCAAGCATCCGTAGGCATAGTTTCCTCTTTCTGAAAACCACAATTCGGACAAGTGATTGTTGATTGTAAGATAAGGGTATTTTCCATAGTTAATTTTTCTTGCAACAAGATTTATTTTTAGAATCTCCTGAGGTGCATGATTGAGCCGGTATCTTGCTGGCTGTATTTATGTAATTGTTTCCTTTTACGTTATAACCAGTTTTGTTAATAGCTTCTTCTATCGTCTTTACATCGACTTTTGATTTATCAAACGTTACCAGGCTGCTGTGATTCGCATAGGAAGTCTTATAAGCCAATACACCTGGAACTTTGGAAAGCTCATTGTTTACGTATTCTTCACAGGCTTCACAAGTCATACCTTGTATTTTGAACTTTACCTGTTCTTTGCGATCGGTAACACCAATAGTTGCGGAGGTTACTTTCGGACTTGAATAAAATATTTTCGCATACAGGGGAAAAGCTATTATCAGTACGGCAAAAACAGTTATGATTGCTAAAAACGCTTTCGACTGCAAAAATGACTTTCTGGATGTCGTTTCGCAATCGCAACCTGTATCATTTTTTGCTGGCCTTAATTTAATATACCATGCAAAAAGAAGAACGCCGATTGACATAGCGATCAGATAGGGCCTCATCGGTTCTATCCATGAAAATACAGAGGCGGTACCTGAAATTCCTACAATTAGGGCTGATATCGGAGTTATACAACATAAAGAAGCAGTGAAAGCGGAAATGACACCTGCTCCGGCCCATGTCCGG
>DASWXL010000145.1:0-4165 GCA_036405495.1 Sphingobacteriaceae bacterium
AGAGATTTAGTTATGGTATAAACAAACTTATTTAATTCACCGGACGAATTGATCGTCTGTTATCTAACATATTTGTTACATAGTGGATTGCAATTTAATTCGAGATTAGCAGCGCACACGTACACAATAGAACATGAAACGGGGTATCGCTTTAATTTTAGTTTTCTGCACCGCCTTTGGCGGCTACGCACAGGAGATCGTCAAACAGGATCGGGTTATTGAAAAAATGGTTGCCGATGTATCGGCAAAGAATATCGAAGCTGTTGTAAGAAAGCTGGTCACCTTTGAAACACGCCATACGCTCAGTGATACAACCAGCCAAAAGACCGGCATCGGGGCGGCCCGTAACTGGATCAAACAAGAGCTCGAACGTTATTCAAAAGAATCCGGAGGCCGGCTCAAGGTAGAATTTGATACGTTTACGCAACCTGCCGACGGCCGCCGGGTTGCCGTGCCAACGGTCATGAAAAACGTTCTGGCGATTTTACCGGGAACTGATCCCGATGATGATCGCGTACTGATCGTGTCCGGTCACTATGATTCGCGGGCGTCTGATGTAAACGATTCTAAGATATTTGCACCTGGTGCCAATGATGATGCTTCCGGAACGGCGGCCGCAATGGAACTCGCCCGGGTGATGAGTAAGCATAAGTTCAATAGTACCATCATCTTCGTGGCCATGGTAGGTGAGGAACAGGGTCTGTATGGTGCACAGAATCTGGCTAAAAGAGCGAAGGCGGAGAACTGGAACGTCCATGGGATGATCACCAATGATATTGTCGGAAACTCGTACGGAATGGAGACAGATCTGAAGGATAACCGGAGCGTTCGGGTGTTCAGCGAAGGCATCCCGGCAACGGAAACGCAATCGCAGGCCGGCTTACGCGTTAGTACAGGTGCCGAGAATGACGGCCCGGCCCGTCAGTTTGCCCGTTACTTGAAGGAAGTTGGCGAGCGGTATGTCGATCAGCTTGACGTTAAGCTGATCTATCGCCGCGACCGTTATCTCAGGGGTGGTGATCATACACCGTTTTCTCAGCAGGGTTTTGCTGCCATCCGCGTCACTGAAATGAATGAGGATTTTAACCGCCAGCATCAGAACGTTCGCAAAGAGAACGGCGTGGACTATGGCGATCTGCCGGACTTTGTCGACTATAACTATACTCAAAAAGTTACCCGCATGAACTTGTCGGCGCTTGCGAACCTGGCACTTGCCCCGCGGGAACCTGTTAATGTTGGCATTGTCACATCCGGGCTGACCAACAAAACGACTTTGAAGTGGGAAGAGCCGAAGGGTGAAAGGCCGGCGGGGTACTATGTCGTTATGCGGGAAACTTCTTCGCCCACGTGGGAAAAGAAGTTTTATATAACGGGAAATACGGCAACCATTAACTATTCGAAAGACAATTACTTTTTTGGCGTGCAGTCGGTCGATACCGATGGTCATGAAAGTCTGGTGGTTATTCCCAAACCGGTAAGGTAAAGAGCGGGATTATTTTACGCTTCTCCGGGCGACTATGAAATATCCCAGAATATAGGCGATCACCGCTACAGCCAGACTGACGCCGATCTCTTTTGTAAACAGGTCGACTGAAGGCACCTTTCCCTTCGTTGAATTCAATTGCAGTGCCAGTGCCGGATGGGCATAAGGAATGGTATATGCGTATTTCCAGCCGGTATTTGCTGCAATTAAGCCCATTATTGTTCCGATAAAGCCTAACCCCATCGGCTTTAAGAAGTCAGACCAGATCAGACTGAGCAGGAACTGAATCGAGATGATCCCTAAAGAAGACAAGAAGAGTTTCAGGTGGAGACGGTAAGCCAGCGTGCTAACCGAATATTCCTGAAATTTCAGCTCCGGCTTCAGGGTTCCCAGCAGGTTACCTGTGGCCAGTATCATCGACGCAAACAAGGCCAGGCAAATAATATGAAGGATCACCGTGAAGAAATACTTGCTGCTGTAAATGCTCCATTTGTTCAGCGGAAGCGAGAACAGGCTTTTCCACATTTCAGAGCGGTGCTCCAGATTATTAACGGAATAGGTCGTGAAAATGACAAACATGGGCAGCAGCAGAATTCCCATAACACCCATAACCGAACCCATATACCGGAGCCACTGCACCATCGCGGGCGTATTCACGAGCTTTGCGCTGTTGGAGAAATATCCGAAGCAGACCAGGCTGCAAATTACTACCGGAAGGATTACAGCGCTCCAGAGCGCCAAAGTCTTCCGCGACTTATAGAATTCTGACCGGATCGAAAGTATAAATGCCTGCATATGTTTAATTATTAGTGATGTTCAGGAATACGTGCTCAAGATCTTTCCTGCTGTTTGCTATGCTGTAAACCGTAAATCCGTTCTGGACGAGCAGGGTATTGACGCTGCCCATCTGGACATGCGAGGTATATGGTAAGACGAGGTTGTCACTCAGTACATCTGTGGCAATGCCTTCTTTTAAAAGGACCCCGGCAGCGCCGGAAAGGTCATCAACATGAATATTGATCACCGGCTTGTTGATAGCATGAAGGGCTTCGATGCTTCCCTGAAAGAGTAACCGGCCTTTGTTAATAATGCCCACATGCGTTGCGGTACGCTCCACTTCGCTCAGCAGGTGACTGGATACAAAAACGGTCTTACCGAGTTCCAGAGCGAGCTTGCGCAACAGGAGCCTGATCTCGATTATCCCGTTAGGGTCTAATCCGTTCGTTGGCTCATCAAGGATCAGGAGTTCCGGATCGCCCAGCAATGCCAGGCCGATACCCAGCCGCTGCTTCATTCCCAGTGAATACTTTCCCGCTTTTTTGCCGCCGGCTTCAGCAAGACCTACCAGCGATAAGATCTCTTCAACCCGTTCTTTCGAAACCTTTAGAAGTAACGCACGGTTCCTTAGATTCTCGCGTCCTGAAAGATGCCCGTAGATGGCCGGTTGTTCAACCAGCGAGCCGATCTTCGACAGGATCTCTGTTCGGTTAGCCGAGAGCTCTTTGCCAAAGAGAAAAACATTTTTTTTTGAGGAAAGCAACAGGCTGAGCAAGATTTTGATGGTTGTAGTTTTTCCGGCGCCGTTTGGTCCCAGAAACCCGTAAATGGATCCTTTGGGAACCTCCAGACTTACCGCATCGAGTATCAGCTGCTTCCCGTATTTATACGAGAGCGCGTCGGTTGAGATGATCATTTCCTGCATGGTTGTCCGCTTAAAATATAGCCTTGACTAAAACCGTGAATGGCGATCCGTTCAAAGATGGCATACGGAAGCTTGTGCTTGCCTGATACTTTTCTACAGGGATCTCAGTACCGGTGGTGAAAAAGAATACTGCGATGACCAGGAAAACCGGAACCAGCATCATGATGAATGGTGAAATGTTCGAGTACTTTTTCATTGTCGTAATATTTATGTTTTAGCGGAATAAAACGGTTATTATGCTGTCGACAAATGGTCGTTTTATATTTCCCGTGATTTGACAGATCAAAGAAAATGTGAAATTCCGGGCTGCTAAAATGTATTAGACCAAGGCGCCGATTATCAAGACGAATACGTAATTCCGGAGTAAAAGCAGATATTGCAGCACTAAGGCCGGTTGGCCGATAGAAATCGGCCGTTGGTCGAAAGCGAACTAAGAAAATGGGCCTTCATTGTACATTTAAGCTATGAATTTAGTGCGGAAGATCTTTTTGCATGGCATCATCTGGGTTGCCCTGATAGTCTTCATGATGTTTATCGGTAATCATGGCGAAGGCCTTACCTACCGCACGGTAATCAATTTCGTGTATTTCGGAATTCTGAATATCGCCATTTTCTATATCAACTATCTGATCATCCTGCCTAAGTTTTTGAAAAACCGCAGGTACTGGGCCAGCGCAATCGCCATCGTTATCCTGATAGGAGCTTTTGGGTTTATTAAGCTCGGTGTATCCTATTATTTCAGAGACATTGTCTGGATGAAGGACTCGAAGGTCCCGGCAGATGTTTACCTTCAGAAATACTACCTGAGTACACTGTTTATCAGCGGCTTTTTTGTTTTTATCAGCACCACTGTAAAATTTATGGGCGACTGGTTTGTGAACGAAAAAGAGCGGCGGTCACTGGAGAAGGAGATCTTGTCGGCAGAACTGTCCAGCCTGCGGTCGCAGATCAATCCGCACTTCCTTTTCAATTGTTTGAAT
>DASWXL010000146.1:0-6385 GCA_036405495.1 Sphingobacteriaceae bacterium
CCAGTACCAGCTTGATCCTGCCCATCCCGGCATGGTGCTCAATTCATATTCAAACCCGCCGTTGTATTTCCAGTCGGCCGCTCGTCCCAATGGTGGCTCGCCTGATTCTGTGGGAAGATACTTATCGATTTCCGGCAGGATCAGCGGAAGCTGCTTTTCTTCGATCAGACGCGGAAGACCGTTATCAAAATAAACCGGCACAGGTTCCCCCCAATATCGCTGGCGCCCGAAGATCGCATCACGTAAGCGGTAGTTTACCTTCGCTTTTCCCTGACCTAATTCTTCCAGTTTCTCTATCGCAATAGCGGTCGCCTCGCGGTAGCCTTTACCATTGAAGTGTTCAGAATTAACATAAAGACCATCTTTGGTAGGATCAGCCTGTTGATCGAGGTCTTTCTGGGCGTCCGAGATCTGAATCACCGGCAAATTGAAGTGCCTGGCGAATAACCAGTCGCGCTGGTCGCCCGAGGGAACCGCCATCACAGCTCCGGTTCCATATCCCGCCAATACATAATCGGCAATCCAGATGGGGATCTGTTTTCCGGTGAACGGATGCAGTGCGTAACTGCCGGTGAAAGCCCCGGAAACCGTTTTAGTATCCGCCATGCGGTCCAGCTCCGTCTTCTTTTTTGTCTGCGTGATATAGTCGTCAACGTCCTGCTTTTGTTCCGGAGTTGTCAGTCGTTCGACCAGTTCATGCTCAGGTGCGAGAACCAGGAAGGTTACGCCGTAGATCGTGTCGACGCGGGTGGTGAAAACAGGAATTTTGAATTTTGAATTTTGAATTTTGAATTCAACGCTTGCGCCAACACTTTTCCCGATCCAGTTGCGCTGCATTTCTTTCAGCGGCTCAGGCCAGTCGATCATGTCCAGTCCCTGCAATAGCCGGTCGGCATAAGCGGTGATGCGCATGCTCCACTGCATCATTTTCTTTTGCTCAACAGGGAAACCTCCGCGTTCCGAGAAGCCATCTTTCACTTCATCGTTCGCTAAAACAGTTCCGAGAGCAGCACACCAGTTTACGGTGCTTTCCCTGAGGTAGGTCAGGCGATATTTGAGGAGCTCTTTCTGCTGTTCTTCATCTGACCAACCGTTCCACTCTTCCGGGGTGAATGTACGTATATCTTCATCGCATACAGCCTTTACGCCACCGCTTCCATGCTTTTCGAAGTGGCTGATCAGTGTTGCAACAGATTCCGCCTGATCAGCATCGGCATTATACCAGGCATTGAAAAGCTGCATGAAGATCCATTGGGTCCACTTGTAAAAATCAGGGTCGCTGGTTCGTACTTCCCTGCTCCAGTCAAATGAAAAACCGATCTGGTCGAGCTGGCGGCGATATGTATTGATATTCTGTTCTGTAGTTAAAGCCGGATGCTGACCGGTTTGAATAGCGTACTGCTCAGCGGGCAATCCGAATGAATCATATCCCATCGGATGCAGGACGTTAAATCCCTTTAAGCGCTTATACCGGGCAAAAATATCAGAAGCGATGTATCCAAGCGGATGTCCGACGTGCAATCCCGCTCCTGAAGGATAGGGGAACATATCAAGTACATAATATTTGGGTTTCGGCGAATTATTATCGACCTTAAATGTTTTGTTTTCGGCCCAAAATGATTGCCACTTGTCCTCTATTGCTCTGAACTGATAATCCATAATATCTTAGTGAAGCTGCGAAAATACAAAAACAGTAAGTTTGCGCCTTATAAAATATTTGCTTAAACACTTCATTCAGAATATTTACGTTTATAACCTGAAATCTTTATTTTCGCACATTAATCAAGTACCATGGAAGAATTTGAAGTAAGCACTTCTTCAAAAAAAACTAAAACGGTTTATATTTCAACTGTTATCAGCATTGCTCTGGTATTATTAATGACCGGTTTGCTGGGGCTCATCCTGGTCCATGCCAAAAACCTGTCCAACTACGTTAAGGAAAACATCGTATTAAACATCATAGTGAACGACGGTGCCAAAGAAGCCGATGTGCTGACGCTTCAGAAGCAGCTGGATTCGCACCCCTACGTTTTAAAGACCCAGTATGTAAGCAAAGAACTTGCCGCACGGAACCTGACCAAGGATCTGGGTGAGGACTTTGTTGAATTCCTCGGTTACAACCCGCTGTTATCATCCGTTGATGTTTATATGAAAGCCGAGCATGCCAATAACCAAAGCATCGAGGCATTCTCCAAACAGATGACCGGCAATCCCCTCGTTAAAGAGGTGATTTATCAGAAATCACTGATCGATATGGTCAATCAGAACATCCGCGTGATCGGACTGGTCATTCTGGCTTTTGCGGCTATTCTGACCATCATTTCGATCGCGTTGATCAACAATACTATCCGGCTGGCAATTTACTCACAGCGCTTTCTGATCAAAAGTATGCAGCTGGTAGGCGCTACGGCAAACTTTATCCGCCGCCCTTTTATCAGCTATGGAGTTATCCATGGCCTTTTAGGCGGCCTGATCGCAATCATTCTTTTACTGTTAACGTTATATTTTGCACAGCAACAGGTTCCTGAAATTGTCATTTTAAGAAACTGGGCAGAATTTGGCCTGGTATTTTTAGGGATCATCCTGCTGGGAATCCTGATCACCGGCCTCAGCACTTATTTTGCGGTCAGCAAATATTTACGATTAAAAACTCATCATCTCTACAGATAATGGCACAAAAAAACACTTCAGATAACGGACAGGTTCAGTTCGTATTCGGACGCAGCAATTACATTCTGACGCTGGCAAGTATCGCAATAGTAGTAGTTGGTTTTATGTTAATGAGTGGCGAAACCGATATTTACGAATTCAGAAAGATCGTTCTGGCACCGGCTGTGGTGTTGATTGGTTTTGCTCTTGGCTTTTACGCAATTCTGAAAAAGCCGGTTCAAAATAAATAATGACAATTTTCGAAGCAATTATACTCGCGGTCATCGAAGGGTTGACCGAGTTTCTGCCTGTGTCGTCTACCGGACACATGATCATCGGGTCGTCCCTGATGGGAATTCAATCTGACAACTTCGTCAAACTTTTTACGGTGGCTATTCAGCTTGGCACCATTCTTTCTGTGCTGGTGTTGTATTTCAAGCGCTTCTTCAGAAGCTTTGATTTTTACTTCAAGTTGTTTGTGGCATTTATACCATCTATCGTTTTTGGGGTACTTTTCATGGATATGATAGACCAATTGCTGGAAAGCCCGTTAGCGGTTGCGATATCCCTGGTGATCGGCGGGGTGATCCTGCTTTTTGTAGATAAGTGGTTCAACTCGAGCAAAATAGACGACACCGATCAGGTGAAGTACCCAACGGCTTTAAGGATCGGATTGTTTCAATGTATAGCTATGATCCCGGGTGTTTCACGTTCGGGTGCAACAATAATCGGGGGCATGGCCCAAAACCTCAGCCGGAAGGCGGCTGCCGAGTTTTCATTTTTCCTGGCGGTGCCAACCATGCTGGGCGCTACCGTAAAGAAGGGTTATGATTTTTATGAAGCCGGGCATACGCTCTCCGGCGATGAAATCAACCTCTTACTGATCGGAAACATCGTGGGATTCCTGGTGGCCATGCTGGCGATCAAAAGTTTTATCGGCTACTTAAGCAAACATGGATTTAAAATGTTTGGCTGGTACCGGATCCTGGTTGGGAGTGTTATACTGATATTATTGCTTTCAGGCTTTGATCTGAAGATAGTGTGATGGAGAAAGAACTAAAGAAATCAACGTTTCCTGAATTTAATTTTGCCGAAGGCGAACTGCTGCTGATCAACAAGCCTTACCACTGGACGAGTTTCGATGTGGTGGGCAAGATCCGGAATTCATTTAAGCCGCTGAAGCTGAAAGTTGGCCACGCCGGCACTTTAGACCCGCTGGCTACAGGATTACTGGTGATATGCACCGGGAAGCTAACCAAGAAGATCGATGAATTTCAGGCTCAGGAAAAGGAATATACAGGAACCATGACCCTGGGCGCCACAACGCCATCGTACGACATGGAGACAGCGGTGGATCGGACTTTCGATATTGCTTCCATTACCGAAGAGCAGCTCACGGAAAACTGCGGCAGGTTTATCGGTGAATTAGACCAGTATCCGCCCGCACATTCGGCCGTTAAGGTAAATGGCGAGCGCCTGTATGAGAAAGCCCGCCGTGGCGAAGAGGTCGAATTAAAGACCCGTAAGGTTATCATCGCCGAGTTTGAACTTACCAGGATCGAACTTCCGGAAGTTGACTTCCGGGTGGTTTGCAGCAAGGGAACCTATATCCGGTCGCTTGTACATGATTTTGGAAGATCGCTGCAAAATGGCGCTTATCTTTCAAAATTGCGCAGAACGCGAAACGGAAACTTTAAAATCGAACATTCATATGAAGTTATGGAGCTTGTAAACCATATTCGGGGGCTCAGGGAAACCGCAGAATTGAAGTAATTTTAGCCGATGCAGATCTATCACGATATTGAAGAGTTTAAACCGGTTGCCAATGCAGTTGTTACCATCGGAACCTTTGATGGCGTTCATATCGGACATCAGAAGATCATATCCCGGCTCAAAGAGATCGCCGGCGCTACCGGCGGAGAGACCGTCATCCTGACCTTCTTTCCTCATCCGCGGATGATCCTCCACCCTGAGGACCAGAACCTGAAGCTGATCACAACCATGAATGAAAAGGCCGAACTGCTTGAAAAAGCCGGGATCGACCACCTGATCATTACTCCGTTTACGCGTGACTTCTCCAACCTGTCGCCCCAGGACTACGTAAAAAAATTTCTGGTCGACAAGATCGGCACCCGGCGGATCGTTGTGGGCTATGATCATCGCTTTGGCAAAGACCGCCAGGGAGGATTGCAGCAACTGCTTGAATCTGGTCCGGCTCTGGGATTTGAAGTCGAGGAGATTCCGGAGCTGGACGTGAATGCTATCGCGGTAAGCTCCACTCAGGTCAGAAGATCGATTCTTGCCGGTGAGGTATCCCTGGCCCACGAGTTTCTCGGTTACCCTTTCATGGTTACCGGAAAAGTGGTCCGCGGCGACCAGCTGGGAAGGACTCTTGGTTATCCGACCGCCAATCTTTTTGTAAAAGAAACGTACAAGCTCCTCCCGGCCGACGGCATCTATGCCGCAAGGGTAACTGTTGGCAACCGAAAATTTTCGGGCATGGCCTATATCGGACACCGGCCAACCATCAATGGGATGACCCGTAATATTGAAGTGAACATCTTCGATTTCGACGAAGAGATCTACGGGGAGGATATCCGCATCCATTTCCTGCACTTTCTCCGCAGCGATGAAAAGTTCTCATCTCTTGAAGACCTGAAGGTGCAATTGAAAAAAGACAAGGAAGACACCATTACCATGATTTCCTAGGCTTTTTGTACCTTCACTTCAGCACCATGGCTAAATTGAATCTTGACAAGCAGGAGGCTGAAGTTTTAAAGTCGGCGATCAGGCACTGGGAAAGCGAACGTCTGATCGGGCCAGAAACGGCTGAACGGCTCCGGTCATCATATCAAGTTAAGGGCTTTGACTGGGCCCGTCTGGCGCAATATTCATTCTGGATAGCGCTGGCATGCGGCATTGTGGCGCTCGCTTCATTGATCGTTGACGACAAGGTCATTAACTACCTTAAGAAGCTCTACGATACTCCGGACATCGTGATCAGCGTTGTGTCGGGCGCGCTGGCCGCCTTCCTGTTTTACCTGGGCGAGAAAAAGAAAAGGCAGTTTCCGGAGCGGATCTTCAGTAACGAGGCCATCATTTTCCTGGGCGTTTTATTTACCGCAAGTTGTATCGCCTTTCTTGGAAAGACATTCGATACCGGCTCCGGCCATTTCTCCGTACTCTTTTTGATATCGGTATTTGTGTACGGGGCGCTGGCCTGGCAGTTCAGATCCAGGCTGATCTGGGCATTTGCCCTGATCTCGCTGGGCAGCTGGTTCGGAACGGAAACCGGTTATCAAACAAACTGGAGTAACTACTTTCTGGGCATGAACTACCCGTTGAGGTTTGTGCTGTTCGGGATCTTGCTTGTAGCCGCAAGTTTTGCAGTCCGCCGGTTCCGAAAAATCGAAATATTCGCCGATCTGACGTATATAACGGGCCTGTTGTACCTGTTCATCTCGCTGTGGCTGCTGTCCATTTTCGGAAACTTCGGGACCATTGACGACTGGATAAAGGTGAAACAGATCCAGATCTTTTACTGGGGCCTGATCTCAGCCCTGGTAGCCCTTGGCTTTACGATCTATGGTCTGAAAAAGAACGATGACCTGGCACGGGAGTTCGGCATTACATTCCTGCTGATCAACCTGTATACCCGGTACTTTGAATACTTTTGGGATACAACCGATAAGACGATCTTTTTCGGGATCCTGGCGGTGTCGTTCTGGCTGATCGG
>DASWXL010000147.1:0-11820 GCA_036405495.1 Sphingobacteriaceae bacterium
TGCCAGATAGTTGGATCCACACGGGATGAGTTACTGAAGATGCGGTTTACCGACCTCACGCACCCGGATGACAGAAAGGCTGACGCAAACATGCTGAAAATGCTGGTGGACGGTGCGAAAGATGTCTTTTACCATGATAAGCGTTATCGGCACAGGGACGGCCATGATGTCTGGGTCTCTGTATGTGTTTCGGCAGTCAGAACGCCGGACCGGCAGCTTGCTCACGTGACGGTGCAGATCCAGGATATCACTGACAGAGTGAAAATGAGGACGGCACTTGAGCGGAGCCGCCAGCATTATAAATCGCTTTTCGAACAAAATCCGGATGCTGTATTCTCATTGAACACCGACGGGTACTTCACTACGGTTAATAATGCGACGGTCGAGCTTTCAGGCTACTCACGTGAGCAATTACTGGTCACCCACTTTTCGGCTCTCTGTTTACCCGACGACCTTGGAAGGATCCAAAGCCTTTTCATGGAATGTTTAGCCGGGAAGGCATTCAGTTTTGAAATGACCAAAGTAACCGCCACAAATACAAAACGCCTGCTGAGCGTAACGGTCATGCCGGTTCGGGTAAACCATGTAATCGAAGGGATTTATGGCATTGCCAAAGATATAACAGCCATCAGGAAGCAACATCGGGAGAGGGACCTGATGTCGCAGATAGGCCAGATCTTCGGCAAGGAGGAAAACGTATATCTCTGCCTGGCTTCCGTGCTGCACGAACTTTGCCGTTATATGCACACGGAACTCGGGGAGGTCTGGACTACTAATATGGACGGCACGGAACTCCACTTTTCTTCCCGGTACGATGCACTTGAGGATCATATAACGGATGATGCGGGTATTTTCAGCTCGCTGGCCGATCGTTCGTTTAGGGAAAGGCAATGGAAGAGATCGGCTATAGCCGGTCGTACATATACCAGCTTGCCGGTTACGTTCAACCAGCGCGTTATCGCGGTTTTCGTTATCGGCGACGGAGATGAACCTCTGGAGTTTCTCCTGGGACAAAACGTCCTGGATCAGCTGGCAAATCATCTGCAGCGGAAAAGATCCGAGGATGAGTTGAATCAATATTTCCGAATGTCTCACGATATGCTTTTCATCCTGGGATATGACGGGTATTTCAAAAAGATAAATCCGGCTTTCACAGCCGTGCTGGGGTACAGCGAGAATGAGCTTCTTGAGCGCCCCTTCATTGAGTTTGTGTTTGCCGATGACCTTAAAACTACCGAAAATCTCGGGAAGCGCATCCGCAATGGAGAGCCGGTGCACCATTTCAAGAACCGGTATGTAACGAAAAGCGGCCAGGTAAGGTGGTTGGAATGGAACACGACACCGATCCGCCGTGAAAAGATGCTGTTCGGGATCGCCAGGGATGTTACCAGCCAGGAGACGATGGAGAGGGAGATTTGGAGGCAACAACGCCAGTTTGCGGCTTTATTCGAAGAAGCCCCGGTCAGTATGGCCATTCTGAAGGGGCCGGACCTCATCTTTGAAAGTGCCAACGCCCTTTACTATAAGCTAACCGGTAAGAAAAATATTATCGGCAAAACGGTAAAGGAGGTGTTTCCGGAGGTTCACGGTCAGGGTTATTTTGAAAAGCTGGACCATACCTATAAAACCGGCCGAACCATCACTGAGCCCGAAGCCCGGATCACGATGAAGAGCGACGAGACAGGGAACCTGGAAGAAGTGTTCATGAATTATATGCTGCAGCCTTATCTGGGTATGAACGGCGAGATAGAAGGGATCTTCTACTTCGGGATGGACGTGACCTGGCAGGTCCAGGCGCGCAGAAAGATCGAAGAAAGCGAACAACGGTACAGTGAACTGATACAGAATTTGCCGGTAGCTTTTTTTACTACAGATCTTGAAGGCCGGATCATGCTGTATAATAAATCGGCGGTTGCATTATGGGGTCGCAAACCTCAGGTCGGCCGCGATATCTGGTGCGACTCATGGGATACCTGCCTGCCCGATCTTACACCGCTTCCGGCTGAAGACTGCCCGACAGCGATTACCCTGCGTACCCGAATGCCGGTTCGGGGGCATGATCTGATCCTGAAGTATTCTGACGGAGATTACCGGCACATCTTGCCTCACCCGTCACCGTTGTTCAATGCCCGGAATGAACTTACAGGCGTGATGAACATTCTGATCGATATCACGGAAAGGAAGCGCGCAGAAGAGGAGCTGAATAAGCTGTCACTCATCGCGAAGAAAACGGTGAATGCTGTGTTGTTCACCGACCCGGAAGGGAAGATCGAATGGGTGAACGAGGCCTTCACACGGATAACGGAGTATTCCTTTGAGGAAGCTGTTGGCCGGACGGCTTCGTCTTTGCTCCATGGTGAGGGAACGGAATCAACCATTAAGAACCTTAAGGCTGAAACGATCGCGAAGCGCGAAGCTTTTGAAGGTGAACTGCTGAAGTACACCAAATCGGGACGGCCATTCTGGGTAGAAGTGCATACCCAGCCTTTGTTTGACGCTTCCGGCAGACTGGTCCGTTTCTTCGAGATCGAAACCGATATTACCGAGCGGAAAGTGGCCTATGAAAAGCTGGTGAAGGCAAAAAATGAGACGAGCAGCTTTGCAAGGCAGCTGAATAACGTGCTGGAGGAAGAACGTAACAGGATATCAAGGGAGATGCATGATGAGTTCGGACAACAGCTGGCGGGATTAAAAATGTCGCTCGCTTCGCTCCGGAAGCATGCTGCCGATGATCCTAAGATCGTCGGTATCGTTAATTCTACCCTTGCGGATGCGGATCATGCCATACAAACCCTCCGTAGGATCGCGACGGACCTCCGACCGGGAATCCTGGATACATTGGGTCTTTTTGCTGCCGTCGAATGGTTGGTTTCAGAGTTCAAAAAGAAGAGCGGTATCGAATGTACATTCTCGGTCAACGGGATGCCCCGGAACCCCGATAAGGATATTTCAATCTGTTTTTTCCGGATCTGCCAGGAGGCCCTGACAAACGTTATGCGCCATGCGGCTGCAAGCCGGATAATAGTCGAACTTGTTGAGGTCAACGGCATTCTATCGATGACGATCGCGGACAACGGCAAAGGGTTTCCTCATGATATTATTCATGATGCGTTTTCGATGGGATTAATAGGCATGCGCGAACGGGCCAGTCTTATCGGCGGAAAATTGGACATAAAAAGTGAACTGAATACAGGTACGACTGTTCAGCTTACAGTAGCGCTTTCCAATGCATAAAAGAATATTGATCGCAGACGACCATCTGGCCATCCGCAGCGGCATCAGGGACATTTTGTCGGCGGAGTATGCATCGCTGCACTTTGGCGAGGCGGTGGATTCAGACGATGTCTTCCATAAACTGGATGCTGAATCCTGGGATATGGTTATTCTTGATATTGACCTGCCCGGAAAAGGCGGGCTCGATGTCCTCCGCCGGATGACCGCCGAGAACATTTCCATTCCCGTTGTGGTGATGAGCTTCCACCGCGAACAGCGCATCATGGAACTGGCCATGCAATGTGGTGCCCTTCGCTATGTTACCAAGGACGATGCTGATACCAGGCTCGTTCCGGCAGTGAATGAGATCTTCGCCGGATAATTTTTAATGATTTTCTTCTTGTCGTGTTTTTGACTACATGTCTTTTGCAGGCGCCACTACTCCTACTCCTGTCTGGCCGGGCATAATTTTGGCGTGATATATGCTGTCAGTCGTTTCGTGATCGTGCCGGAAGCTTTTGTGATATTTCACGTAACCCTGAACCTTCGTATATCCGTATAGTAAGAGGTTCTTATCGCCAGACTGGCTTTTCCAATTATAACAAGCATTGATGCAAAAACGGATACTTATAGCCGATGATCATTCGGCTATACGAAACGGTATAAAACATATCCTTGCCGGCAGTTACCCTTCTCTTGAGTTCGGTGAGGCAACCACGGCATTTGAAGCGCTGCAAAAGCTCAAAGACAAGCATTGGGATCTCCTGATCCTTGATATTGAGGTGCCCGGCAGAAACGGGCTGGAGGTTCTTCAGCAGATCAAAGCTGAGCGGATAAAGACGCCGGTACTGGTGTTCAGTTTTCATCGGGAAGATCAGATCGCTGTTCGGGCCCTGAAGGCAGGTGCGGCCGGTTATTTGTCGAAAGATTCAGCCGATACCGAGCTTGTTAACGCCATCCACCAGGTTCTTTCCGGCAATAAATACATTTCGGCGGCCGTAGCCCAGCAGTTGGTGGCCCGCCTTGATAATCCGGACGACAAGGAACCTCATGAAATATTGTCCGACCGCGAGTTTCAGACGTTGTTGCTCATCGCATCAGGTAAAACGGTATCGGAGATATCAGAGGAGCTGTCGCTCAGCGTATCGACGATCAGTACTTACCGCGGACGTATACTTGAAAAGATGTCGATGAGGACGAATGCCGAGCTTACCAGCTATGTCATCCGGCGGAACCTGATCTGAAAGTTTCGCCATCTTTGTAGTGATTTCTTCTACACGTCTATTGCTAAGGCGTCTATTTCGCCTTAACCGGAAAAACTCTATTTTTCTTCAATTACCTTTTATTCTATAAACCTGTAATCCTCGTTGCGGTGAGGCATTTTGATCATGCCCTTAGTGAAAATCACGGGTGATCAGCTGTAGAATACGAGCCTGGTAACTATCGGAGAAAGTACACACATGAATTTCATTAAAAACCTCTCGATTCGGAATAAACTGCTTCTGATTGCCATTGTGCCGTTGCTGGCGCTTTTCTTTTTTTTGATGACAAACATCTCGGCGGAACTGGAGGCGAAGGCGGTGGTCGCGGAAGTGCAGCGGGAGGTGGAACACGCCGAAGCTCTATCGTCGGTGATTCACAACCTGCAGCAGGAGCGCGGATATTCAATGAGTTATCTGATAAGTAATGGCTCAGAAGACAGATCCGAGCTGTTTTCACAACGTGAGCAGACGAACAAAGCCATCACAGTCTTTAACAGGTTGATATCTGACGGAGACAGTTCTCTGCTAAACCTACTCGAAAAAAGACTTCCAATGCTGCGGGCTGGTCTTGATCAGTTCAAGACGGGGCCTGACCGGATCCAGGAAGAATTTGCCGGAATAAATCTCGTGCTGATTGATGACGTTCAAAAAACTGCCTTGTACTCACGGAACCCGGAAGTTAAGCAATTGCTGAACGCCCATCTGTTTATCATGTACGGAAAGGAATATTTTGGGGCACTCAGAAATGAATTGAGCCAGGCAATTTTGCAGGAGGGATTTCAAAACCAGGATTTCGCCACCTTTTCTGCTCTGAGGGGTAAGTTTGAGATGAATCTGGAATCGTTCCGCAAGAGCACGTCTGCTGATCTTGCTGCACTTTTGGTTGGTGAGATGGAGAACGGCAATGTGATGTTCGCGCGAAAGATCATTGATGCCGCGTCCGAAGATCCCGAGTTTCAAAGGTTCGCATATACGTCTGACAGCTGGTGGACTGCAGGAGTGGCTTTCCTGAATTCCCTGAAGAAAGTTGAAGATCACTCATCCCTTGCAATTGGGAACGCTGCGGAGCTTCAGCTTGAGGCTATTTCAACTTCGGTGCTTCATAGTATTCTGATCGCGGTACTGCTGCTTCTGATCATCGGAATTCTTCTATATTCTATTATCACGACACTGGTTTCTTCGGTAGTTCAAATGAAAAACGCTGCAGAACGCATTGCTGCCGGAGATCTCGGGGTTGCGCTGAATGTTAATGCGGGGGATGAAATCGGAAACCTTGCCAATGCGTTCAGGCGGTTGGTATCGGTATCTAAAGAATATGCCGAAACTGCCCGGGCCATCGGTAATGGCGACTACTCGGTGGATGTAAACGTCCGGAGTAACGTCGACACACTCGGTCTGTCGCTCAACACCATGAAAGATAATCTGCTCCGGCTGTCGAAGGAAAATCAGGAACGAACCTGGCTGCTAAGCGGCAGCGGTGAACTGAACGATCGCATACGCGGGGATAAAGATCTTCGTGAAGTAGCAGGTGAAATCATCGCTCACCTTACAGAGTACCTTAATGCGCAGGTGGGAGCCATTTATCTGGCAGATAACGGGCAGCTGATGCTGGCCGGAACTTATGCATTCGGTATCCGGAAAGATAACAGTAATGTTATCCGGTTAGGTGAGGGATTGGTCGGGCAGGCGGCGATCGAGCGGAAGCCGATCACCTTTACCAATGTTCCGCATGACTACATCCGTATCAGCTCGGGTCTTGGCGATGCGGTTCCACGAAATATTATTGTTTACCCGTTTCAGTACGAAGAAGAGCTCAAAGGTGTGATCGAGATCGGATCTGTGAATCCATTTACTTCAATCGAAATGGAGTTTTTGCGGGTGGTAGCCGAGAGTATTGCCATCGCGGTTAATTCTGCTCAGTCCCGTACGCTTCAAAAGGAACTTCTCGAAGAAACACAGCGCCAAACGGAAGAGCTTGAGGCTCAGTCGGAAGAGCTGCGGCAGATCAATGAAGAGCTGCAGGAAAAGACTGACCTTCTGGAGAAGTCGGAGGCCGAATTGAGGGCGCAGCAGGAGGAGCTTCAGCAAACGAATGAAGAGCTGGAAGAGAAAGCCAGCTTGCTGGAGGAACAAAAAGAGGCTTTGGAGGTGGCGAAAATGGAGGTGGAAAGTAAGGCGCGGCAGCTGGAAGTTACCAGCAGATACAAGAGCGAGTTTCTTGCGAATATGTCGCACGAGCTGCGTACACCACTTAACAGCATTCTGATCCTGGCACAGCTACTTTCGGAGAACAAAACCAAAGCGCTGGCCGAAAGAGAAGTGGGTTTTGCCCGCAATATTTACAGCTCGGGCACAGACCTGCTGAACCTAATCAATGAGATCCTGGATCTTTCAAAAGTTGAATCCGGAAAGATCGAACTGGATATCGCCAATGTTAACCTTCTGGAAATACAGGATAGCCTGCAGTCGCTTTTCCGGGAGCTTGCGAAAACCAAGGGAACAGCGTTTGAGATCAGTGTGAATACCGGAGAGATCGGTGACGAGATCAGCACCGACAGGCAGCGCCTGGAGCAAATTTTGAGGAATCTGCTTTCTAATGCGTTCAAATTCACCGGAAAAGGCGGGGAGGTTACGGTCGATATTTCAACAGTGAACCTGGGCACGGTGGCACCCGGAAGCCGACTTGCCAGGCAGGGAAAGGTGGTTGCGTTTTCAGTCACGGATACCGGTATTGGTATTCCGCCGGAAAAGCAGCATGTGATATTCGAAGCTTTCCAGCAGGCCGACGGTTCCACCAAGCGAAAATATGGGGGCACGGGTTTGGGTTTATCGATTAGCCGGGAGCTTGCCAATGCCCTGGGAGGTGAAATAGTACTTAAAAGTGAAGAAGGAGCGGGCAGTACCTTCACACTTTATCTGCCGGTTTTGTTCGACGCTTCCATGGTGGTTCAGACTGAAAAGGAAGTTGCGGTAAGAAAACCCTTATCTCCTGAGCCTGCCCAGCCGGCTGCCAGGCGGGTATTGTCTCACGTTCCGGGGATCAACGGGGCTGATCTCGGGGAAGCCGTATCCGACGACCGGTTTTCAGTAAAAGAAAATGACCGCGTAATCCTGATCGTGGAAGATGACAGAAAGTTTGCCGGTATCATACTTGATTTTGTTCGTTCGAGGGATTACAAAGGAATACTGGCACATCAGGGAAATACCGCTCTGAGTCTGGCGCGGTACTACCGGCCGGATGCGATCATTCTTGACATGAAGCTGCCGATGATGGACGGCTCGCAAGTTCTTAAGCACCTTAAAAATGATCCGGAGCTTCGTCATATTCCGGTGCAGGTAATCTCCGGTTACGATCGCCGTAAGGAGGGATATGAACTTGGCGCTTTTGATTTTATCCGAAAACCGCTGGATAATGAGGGACTGCAAAAGGCGTTTAGCAAGATCGAGGAATTTATCAGCAAAAAGCTTAAAAAACTGCTAGTTGTAGAAGATAACAAGGAACAGAATATGGCTATCCGTGAACTGGTTGGAGACGGCGATGTTAAGTCGTACCCTGCTTATACCGGTGCTGAGGCCTATGAAATAATGCAGAAGGAGAAGTTCGACTGCGTGATCATTGACCTGGGGCTGCCCGATATGGGTGGGATAGACCTCATGGAAAAACTAAAAGCCGACGAAAGGTTGAAGAGTGTGCCGGTAATTGTATACACCGGTAAGGATCTGACCAGGGACGAGGCCGGACGGCTCAATAAGCTTGCCAATACTGTGGTGCTGAAGACTGCCGATTCGAATGAGCGCCTTCTGGATGAGACGACTTTGTTTCTTCACCGGGTCGAGTCAAAGCTTCCAAAAGAGAAGCAGGAGATAATCCGAAGGCTGCATCGAACTGACGAAGTGTTAAAAAATAAAAAGGTGCTCATTGTCGACGATGACATGCGGAATATCTATTCCTTGACAAATGCTCTTGAAGAGGAGGGTGTAAAGTGTATAACTGCTGAAAACGGACGGGCTGCAGTGCAGATCCTGAACGAGCAGCCGGATACCGATATCATTCTGATGGATGTGATGATGCCCGATATGGATGGGTATGAGGCCACCCGGGAGATCCGGAGCAAAAACCGGTTTGGAAAGCTACCGATCATTGCGCTTACTGCCAAAGCTATGAAAGGCGACCGTGAGAAGTGTCTGGAAGCGGGCATGTCCGATTATATCGCTAAACCTGTTGATATCGAAAAACTCTTGTCCCTGATGCGTGTATGGCTTTACCGATAACCATGAGCGTGATCGAAGATCATCTGACAGGTGCCAGCGTCCTCATAGTGGACGATGATGGATGGAACATCTTTGCGCTTTTGAGTTACCTGGAAGCGAGCGGTTTAAACGTTATGTCCGCGGAAAGCGGTGCCGAAGCATTGGATCTTATCGTCAGGTGGCGCCCGCAAATCATTCTCATGGACATCATGATGCCCAAAATGGACGGGTTTGAGACCATCGCGCACATCCGCAGTATGCCGTCGGTGGCGGAAGTTCCGATCATTGCGGTAACAGCGCGGGCCATGAAGGGTGATCGCGAGCGGTGCCTCGGGGCGGGCGCATCAGACTACGTCTCAAAGCCCGTAAACATGCAGGAATTGTTAAACAAGATGGCGGAACTGTTAAAGAACAATGACGGATCATACTGAACTCAATACGCTGCTGGAAGCGATTAAACTGGTTTATGGCTATGACTTTACTGACTATGCCAAAGCCTCCGTAGCGCGAAGAGTGGATCATTATATGACCGTGAACAAGATCCCGGGGCTGCCGCATCTGAGTAAGGTGCTGCTTAAGGACGAACGGGAGTTTGCGCATTTTATTCAGGAGTTCACCGTGAATGTGACGGAGATGTTCAGGGATCCGTCATTCTTTAATAGTTTGCGGGAAAAGGTATTGAAGCGTCTGGCTACCTATCCGTTCATCAAGATCTGGGTAGCAGGTTGTTCAACCGGCGAAGAGGTCTATTCTCTTGCCGTCATGCTTAAGGAGGAAGGATTACTCCATCGGTCGGTGATATATGCCACCGATATTAATCAAAAGGCATTACAGATAGCCAGAGACGGTATTTATCATCTCAATCTGATGAAAAAATATACAGGGGGATACCAAAAGGCGGGTGGAAAATACTCGTTTTCGGACTATTACATGGCGAAGTACGATTCAGCCATCATTGACCGGTCTCTCCGGCAAAATATTGTGTTTTCAATCCATAACCTGGCGAACGATACATCTTTTAATGAGTTCCAGCTGATCATTTGCCGGAATGTGCTGATCTATTTTAATCAGGCACTTCAAAACCGGGCCATCAACCTCTTTTACGACAGTTTATGCCAGTTCGGATTATTGGCGCTGGGAAGCAAAGAGTCGCTTTTATTTTCGGATAAACGAAACTGCTTCGGTGACGTAGATCGCCGTGAAAAGATATTTATTAAAGAAAAGTGAGCGCAAAGATGAAATACGATGCCATAGTTATAGGCACATCGGCCGGCGGACTTTCAGCTCTGTCTGCCGTACTTGGTGCGTTGCCGGAAAGCTTCCACCTGCCGGTTATCGTGGTTCAGCACCGCTCAGCCGACAACCCGGACTTGCTGGAACAAGTGTTGTCGTATAAAGTTGCGCTCCCGGTTTGCCTGGCCGAAGAAAAGGATACCATTAAAGGTGGTTGTGTTTACTGCGCCCCGGCGGGTTACCACCTGCTCATAGAGACTGACAGGACGTTTTCATTATCGTACGATCCGCCGGTCAACTTTAGTCGTCCTTCCATTGATGTGCTTTTTGAAACTGCTGCGGCCGCCTATGGTCCGGCGTTGCTCGCCATCATTCTTACGGGCGCAAGCAGAGACGGTGCGGAGGGTATCCAAAAAGTTCGGAAATCCGGGGGCACGACTATCGCCCAGCAGCCGGCTAATGCACAGTTCCCATATATGCCGCAGGCGGCGGTTGACACAGGTAGTGTACAGCATATTTTGGATTTGCAGGGGATCACCAGCTTTCTCCTGGCTATGACAATTAAATAGAATGAGTACCGGAAAAGAGCGAGTTAACATATTGATCGTTGACGACAAGGAAAAAAACATTTTTGCCCTTGAGCAAATGCTTGCCCGTCCTGACCGGAACTTTATCCGGGCCACCAACGGCAAAGAGGCGCTGAAGTACGTGCTGAATGAAGAAGTGTGCCTGATCATACTGGATGTGCAGATGCCCGGTATGGACGGGTTTGAGGTTGCGCAGATCCTTAAATCGAATAAGCGGACCAAGGATATCCCCATCATTTTTGCATCTGCCGAGAAGAAAGACCGGGAATTCATGATGAAAGGTTTTGAAGAAGGGGCTATTGATTATCTGTACAAACCACTTGACCGCGAGGTTACTGAAGCCAAGGTTTCCGTACTTCTGAAGCTTCACCTTCAAAAACGGGAGCTTGAGGTGAAAAATTCAGCACTTGAAAAGTTTGCACTCCTGATCAATAACTCAGCGGATATAATTTGTATCATTAATCCGCACACGCTGAGATTTGAGGAGATTAATGATGCCGTTACAAAGCTTTTGGGCTATCCCGTCGAAGAGGTGAAGGGCACTTCCCTGCTGTATTTTCTTGCGGATGAATATCATGGTCTGGTTAAGAAAGTTGCGAAAGGCATACAGGAGAACATTGTTTTTGAAACGCAGCTTTATACGCGTGGCAGGTCGCTGAAGTGGTTTCAGTGGAATATCATCCACCGTAACGGCCTGTGGTTTGCCAATGCGCGCGATATTACGGAGGCCAGAGAAGTACAGGAGATTAGAAACTATCTGGCTGCGGTTGTTAAGCAATCACATGACGCGATATACCTTCATAACACAGAAGGCAGGATTATCTCGTGGAACGAAGGAGCCGAGCGGATCTATGGTTTCAGCGAAGCGGAAGCGCTTAATATGAACATATGGAATATTGTTCCTGACCATCTTATGGAAGAGGCCCGGGGCGTAGTTGACAGTATCCTGCAAGGCAACGATATTCAATCGCTCCAAACGCGCCGGATAACCAAATATGGGAAGATCATCGATGTTAATTTTTCGGCCTCCGTTATCACCGATGGCCGGAATAAGCTGAAGTCGGTAGCAATTTCTGAAAGCGATATAACCCTGCAGAAAAAGGCTGAGCGTGAGATACAACAGCTGAATGCGGACTTGCAGAAAAACGTTGCGCAACTGGAGGTAACGAATAAAGAGCTCGAGTCGTTTTCTTATTCCGTATCACACGACCTGAGGGCGCCTTTGCGTGCCATAAACGGATATGCTAATATCATAAGCGAAGAATTCGCTCAGG
>DASWXL010000148.1:0-26285 GCA_036405495.1 Sphingobacteriaceae bacterium
GGTTTTTACGATTTTCTCAGCTGATTTATCAACCAGATTATAATCGTACGATTTTAATTTGATTCTGATTCTTTGGCTCATTTTTGTTTCTATGTTATACCCTCAATAAGAGCTATTAATTACTGAGGATGAAAGTTGTAATGTTGTAAGTTGCAGGTTGAAAGCCGCAAGATCACCCGCAACTTACCACCCGCAACTTAAAACTCTAATTATGCGTTTACTTTACCTTTTACTTTAGCAACCACTTCGTCCTGTACGTTCTTAGGAGCCGGCTCATAGTGATCAAACTCCATAGTAGAAGTAGCGCGACCTGAAGTGATGGTACGTAACTGAGTTACATAACCGAACATTTCGGAAAGCGGAACCAAAGCCTTAATAACCTGTGCACCGGCACGGGTATCCATACCTTGCAACTGACCACGACGACGGTTTAAGTCACCCATTACATCACCCATATTTTCCTCCGGAGTAAGAACCTCAATTTTCATGATCGGCTCCATTAATACCGGCTTACACTTAGGCAATGCCTCGCGGAAAGCTGAACGTGCAGCGATCTCAAATGATAATGAGTCTGAATCGACTGCGTGGAATGAACCATCGATCAGGCGCACTTTCATGTCGGTAACAGGGAACCCTGCCAAAACACCATTTGACATTGAAGCTTCGAAACCTTTCTGCACTGAAGGAATGTATTCACGAGGGATGGAACCACCAACGATCTCATTCTCAAACTGAAGACCGGTCTTGCCTTCGTCGATCGGAGAGATCACAACCTGGATATCGGCAAACTTACCGCGGCCACCGGTTTGCTTTTTGTAGGTCTCACGGTGCTGAACGGTACCTGTGATAGCCTCTTTGTAAGCAACCTGAGGTGCACCCTGGTTAACTTCCACCTTAAACTCCCGCTTTAAGCGGTCCATGATAATATCAAGGTGAAGCTCACCCATACCCGAAATTACAGTCTGACCAGTATCCTCATCCGTTTTTACAACAAAGGTAGGATCCTCTTCAGCGAGCTTACCTAAAGCCAAACCTAGTTTATCCATATCCGCCTGAGTTTTTGGCTCGATCGCCAAACCGATAACCGGCTCAGGGAACTGCATAGACTCGAGAATGATAGGCGCCTTCTCATCACAGAGAGTGTCTCCTGTTTTGATATCTTTAAAACCAACTACCGCGGCAATATCACCTGCTCCTACATTCGGAATAGGATTCTGCTTGTTCGCGTGCATCTGGAAGATACGTGAAATACGCTCTTTGCCTTCTGAGCGCGCGTTGTACACATAAGAACCAGCATCAAGGTTTCCGGAATAAACCCGGATAAAGCAAAGTCGACCTACGAATGGATCGGTTGCAATTTTGAATGCTAATGCAGCGAAAGGCTCTTTTACATCCGGTTTACGAGAAACTTCTTCGCCAGTATTAGGGTTGGTACCGGTGATCGCTTCCTGATCCATTGGTGAAGGAAGTAATTCCATCACATAATCAAGCATGGTTTGAACACCTTTATTCTTGAACGAAGAACCACAGGTCATTGGAACGATCTTACCGGCTAAAGTAGCCTGACGTAAAGCGTCCAAAACCTCACGTTCAGTAATCTGAGACGGATCATCAAAGAATTTCTCCATCAAAGTCTCATCATACTCAGCCACGGCTTCAAGCAATTTTTCTCTCCATTCACTAGCTTCTTCCATCAGGTCATCAGGTATTGGCACTTCAGTAAAAGTCATACCTTTATCATGCTCATTCCATACGATACCACGGAAATTGATCAGATCAACCACGCCTTTGAACTGGTCTTCAGACCCAATTGGGATCTGAAGTGGCACAGCGTGGCTCCCTAACATCTCACGTACCTGCTTAACAACCTTCAGGAAGTCAGCACCGGAACGGTCCATTTTGTTGACGAAACCGATACGCGGAACGTTGTAGTTGTTAGCCAGACGCCAGTTCGTTTCAGATTGCGGCTCAACACCGTCTACCGCAGAAAACAGAAATACCAACCCGTCAAGTACACGCAATGAACGGTTTACTTCAACGGTGAAGTCCACGTGCCCCGGAGTATCGATCACGTTCACCTGGTATTTGTTATCTCTGTAGTTCCAGAACACAGTTGTAGCAGCTGATGTAATGGTGATACCACGTTCAGCTTCCTGAACCATCCAGTCCATGGTAGATGCACCTTCATGCACTTCACCTATTTTGTGGTTCACCCCTGCATAATACAGGATACGCTCGGTAGTTGTAGTCTTACCAGCATCAATGTGAGCTGCGATCCCGATGTTTCTTGTGTATTTTAAATCTCTTGACATTTTATTTTATGATTTCTCTGATTTTTGATAATTACACCGTTTTACAGGTGCAATTATCAAAATCTGTGCAATCTTTTAATTAGAATCTAAAGTGAGAGAATGCTTTGTTGGCTTCTGCCATCTTGTGCGTGTCCTCTTTCTTTTTCACAGCAGCACCTTCACCTTTTGCCGCAGCAATGATCTCACCAGCCAATTTCTCCATCATGGTTTTTTCACCACGACGACGAGAATAGCTGATCAACCACTTCATTCCTAAAGCGATCTTACGTTCAGGACGAACCTCAGTAGGAACCTGAAAGTTAGCACCACCCACACGACGAGATTTAACCTCAACCGCAGGCATTACATTGTTCAATGCTTTTTTCCACTGCTCTAAACCATTTTCACTGGTTTTTTTCTCGACTAACTCAACTGCATCGTAGAAGATCGTGTATGCGATAGATTTTTTTCCATCGTACATCATATTGTTCACAAAACGCGTAACCATCACGTCATTGAACTTAGGATCCGGAAGAATAATTCTCTTTTTTGGTTTCGACTTTCTCATTTCTTATTCCTCCTTATTTCTTTTTGCCTTTAGCCGGAGCAGCTGCCGCTTGTCCTGGTTTAGGGCGTTTAGTACCATATTTAGAACGGCGTTGGTTACGACCCGCAACACCAGAAGTATCCAATGCTCCACGGATAATGTGGTAACGAACACCTGGTAAGTCTTTAACACGACCACCACGGATCAACACGATCGAGTGCTCCTGTAGGTTGTGGCCCTCTCCCGGAATGTAGGCGTTCACCTCTTTACCGTTTGTTAAGCGCACACGGGCAACTTTACGCATTGCTGAGTTTGGTTTTTTAGGGGTAGTGGTGTATACACGGGTACACACACCTCTTCGCTGTGGACAGCTGTCCAACGCCGGGGATTTACTCTTATCCTCCAGAGCTACTCTACCTTTCCTAACTAATTGTTGAATAGTAGGCATTTACTGTTTTTTGTTTAAAATTTGCTTTAAATATTCTTTCCCTAAAATGGGACTGCAAAAGTAGAAACTTAATTTATGATTTTCAAGGCGTTGCAGAAAAAAATATCCGCAACCTGAACGTCTTCGGTTCCTGCTTAGGTCTTGTTCGGTTCTTGTTCGGCTAAAACCGCGTTCAGGTGGATCTATCCCGAACAAAGGGCTAACAAGGTATCAGTCAGAACCAGCACAAGTACTTGCCGCATTCATATACACGCCGGACCACCACTAACGAACCCCGCCATGCACCCCGGGATATCACTTGAATTACCGTGGAGAAACGCTGACTTTTAAACTAATGTCATTAGCTTAGCGCTCTAAAGCAAACACATAATGAAGCACATTATCTCTTTTTTAGTAATTGCCGTCTTTCTGGCGACGGATGTTCCGGCTAATGCAAAGAACAACAACGACCCCTCGCGAAAGGGAATCGTTACCGGTGCTGATCAAACGGAAAAATACCTGCCCTATTTAAAAGGGAAGAGAATAGCGATGGTAGCGAACCAGACTTCAATCATTGGCAGGCAGCTCAGCGTCGACAGCCTTTTAAGCTTAGGGGTCAATATCGTGAAGGTTTTCGGTCCGGAGCATGGCTTCCGGGGCAACGCCAGCAACGGAACTGCTGTAACCGATGAGGTCGACGCCAAAACGGGTATCCCGATCATCTCACTCTATGGCAAGCAAAAGAAGCCAAGCAAGGAACAGCTTGCCGACGTCGATTTAATGATATTTGACATCCAGGATGTTGGCTGCCGCTTTTACACCAACATAAACACGTTGGAAGATGTGATGGAAGCATGTGCGGAAAACGACATCGAGCTGATGATATTTGATCGCCCCAATCCGAACGGGTATTTGATCGACGGACCGATATTAGAGGATAAGTGGAGATCCGGCATCGGTCAGCATAAAATCCCCATCACCCACGCCATGACAATGGGTGAATTTGCCCTGATGCTGAACGGCGAAGGGTATCTTGGCGATAATAAGTGCAAGCTTAATATTATAAAGATTGCTAACTATGATCATTCCATGCCATATGAGCTGCCTGTGAACCCATCGCCAAACCTGAACACGCAGCAATCAATTTTACTTTATCCCAGCCTTTGCCTGTTTGAAGGAACGATGATCAACTACGGCCGCGGAACGTATATGCCATTCACCGTTTTAGGAGCGCCTGAACTCAAAGGAAAATACAATTTCTCATTTAAACCGGTTGGCATTCCGGGCATGAGTGAAAATCCGCTCTATCAGGATAGTGTTGTTTACGGTATTGATCTCAGGAAATACAATACTGATGAACTTCGGAAAACCGGAAAGATCAATTTATCCTGGTTGATCGAATTATATAATGCCTACCCGGACAAAGAAAAATTTTTCGATCATACACTGCATCCTGCAGTAGGGAATTTCGACTACCGCTCGGGAACATCTACGCTTAGGGAACAGATCATTGCCGGAGTACCGGAAGCCGAGATCCGCAAAGGATGGGAACCAGGCCTGGCGGAATTCAAAAAAATGCGTAAAAAGTACCTGTTGTATCCCGACAAATAATAGCATATGTTAACAACTTATTAAAGCCCGGTTCCGGGCTTTTGTGTTTTTAACAACCTCTGTTTCTATTGAACCCGTAATATGGGCTATCAGGCGGAAGGTCGTTCCGGGCGACAGCCCCGACTACGACGAACACTAAATAAATTAGTATTATTGCATAACCAACAGCCTGAACCATGAGCACCAACCCACAGCTGGATTTAGCTTTTAGTTTCGTTCTTGACACCAACCAGAACATCTTTCTGACAGGCAAAGCCGGAACAGGAAAAACTACCTTCCTGCACGATCTAAGGAAGACCCCGCTTAAAAGGATGGCAATTGTCGCACCTACAGGTGTCGCTGCAATAAATGCCGGCGGAGTTACCATTCATTCATTTTTTCAGATGCCTTTTGGCCCGTACGTCCCGGTCGGAAATTCCGAAGAAATGGCCAGACGAAAGTTCAGCAAGGACAGGATAAACCTGATAAAGAGCCTCGACCTCCTGGTAATTGATGAGATCAGTATGGTCAGGGCGGATACGCTTGACAGCATCGATGCCGTTCTAAGGCGGTTCAGGAAACGAAATCAACCGTTCGGCGGGGTCCAGCTGCTTATGATCGGAGATCTGCATCAGTTATCACCCGTAGTAAAAGACGAGGACTGGAAGATCTTGAAAGATTTCTATCCCAATCTGTATTTCTTTAGCAGCAAGGCATTGCGGCAAACTTCGCCGTATACCATAGAGCTCAAACATATTTACCGCCAAACAGACACGACTTTTATTGACCTGCTCAATAATGTGAGGGAAAACCGGCTCAATTCAGCGGTTTTATCGCAATTAAACGAGCGTTATATCGCAGATTTCAAGCCCGGTGATGACGAAGGATATATTACTTTAACGACCCATAATCAAACCGCCCAGCAGATAAACGATACCCATCAGGAAAAGATACCCGAAAAGCCAGCGATTTTTAATGCGACTATACAAGGCGAGTTTCCGGAATACGCCTACCCTACCGAAACCGAACTGCAAGTGAAAGTTGGCGCACAGGTCATGTTTGTAAAAAATGACCCGTCTCGTGATAAACTGTTCTACAATGGCAAAATAGGTCGCGTCACTGCCATCCAAGACGATGCCATCTATGTTAAATGCCCGTCTGACCTCATTGAAATCGCAGTTAGCCCGCTGGAATGGACAAACATTAAGTTTGAACTGAACCCTGAAACAAAGGAAATTGAGGAAAAAGTGATTGGCAGCTTTATACAATATCCGCTGAAGCTAGCCTGGGCGATCACCATCCATAAAAGCCAGGGACTGACGTTCGACAAAGCAATAATAGACGCACAGTCTGCCTTCGCTCACGGACAAGTATATGTTGCGCTTAGCCGGTGCAAGAGCTTTGAAGGACTCGTCTTACGAACCCCTCTCTCTTTGAACAGTGTTAAAACCGACGGTACTGTTGCTGAATACACCCGCCACGCCAATGAAAACATCCCCGGCGAGCACCAACTGACAGCTGCAAAAAAGTCCTTCCAGCAGGATCTGCTTTTCGATCTTTTTGACTTTTCAAACACAAAATCGCTTCTATATTATCTCAAAAAGCATTCAGAGGATCATCATTCAGCATTAGCACCCGAATTATCCGATGACATCGCTGCGATCCAAAAAACGGCGGAAACGGAAATCTATTCCGTAGCAGAGAATTTCAAAAAACAGCTTACCTGCCTGCTCATTGCCGATGTACTGCCCGAGGAGAACGGCCCCCTTCAGGAAAGAGTGAAAAAGGCTTGCACATACTTTATTGGTAAAGCTGAAGAACTTAAGGCGTCAATTGACAAGCTCAACCTGGAAACGGATAATAAAGCAGTTAAGAATGACCTGAACGAAGTGACTAACAACCTGCAGAAAGAGAGCTTCATTAAGACCGCCGGACTAAAAGGGTGCATCTCCGGCTTCCGTACTCTTCAATATCTTCAAACAAAAGCAAACGCTGAAATAGATTTCACCGAGGCACAAACAAAGGCTCCGGCTCTGCCTAAAGTTTCGGAGAAGATAGATCACCCGCCGCTTTACCTGAAGATCAAAACCTGGCGCGATCAGCTGGCCGGCGAGAACAACGTTCCCGGCTACCATGTCCTGCCTCAAAAGACGCTGGCGGATATTCTTCGGTTATTGCCCTCAACACCCGATGAACTGGCATCGATCAAGGGAATTGGCAAAATTAAAGTTCAGAGGTATGGAGCTGAAATTCTCGAAATGATCAATCACTTCTGTGAGGACAATAATATTAGAAGGCATTCCTTCCAACTGACGATCAAACAACCCAAAGTTAAAGTTGACACAAAAAAGGTATCGCTTGACCTATATAAAGAGGGAAAAGCTGTATCGGAAATCGCCGCGATCAGAGGTCTCACTACCGGCACTGTAGAAGGGCACCTGGCGCATTACATCATCAGTGGCGAAATTGCCATTTTCGATATTGTGCCTAAGATCAAGGTTGCAAAAATCATGGCTTACATAGTGCAAAACCCTGATCAGACAACCAGCGAAACCAAAGCCGCTCTTGGTGAAGATATTTCGTATTCCGATATAAAGGCTGTTATGAATCACCTGTCATACCTGAGCCCGGAAAGACTGGAGGCGTAATTACCCGCCTGACGACGATGGATATCCGAACCGATCAGATCAGCTGCCGCAGCTGTTCCTCATCAAAGCCTATGCTAATTCGGTCACCGGCTTCTATCACCGGGCGTTTGATCACGCTGGTTTTGTCCTGCATCAGCTTAAAAGCTTCCGCTTCGGAATTTACCGCTTGCTGAACCGCCGGATCAAGCTTCCTCCACGTCGTCCCTTTCTTGTTAAGCAGCTTTTCCCATCCCAGTTTATCACCCCATTCCTGAAGTTTTTCTTCAGAAACACCCAGCTTCTTGAAATCATGAAATTCAAATTCGACATTATGGTTCTGAAGCCATGTCAAAGCTTTTTTTACAGTATCGCAGTTTTTAATTCCGTAAACTTTCATAGTGCAAAATTAAGGGTTAACCGATTACTTATTATAGCGTGTCATGGTCAGTTCAGGCCCCGCAGTAACGAAGCTCTGGATCACTTCGATCGACCTGTCGATCAAAGCGGGTAATTCTGCCTGCTCCTCTTTATCAAAACCACTAAGCACATAATCCACCTGCCGGCCTTTCGGAAAATTATCGCCGATCCCAAACCTTAAACGGCTATAATTAGGGCCGCCTACCATAGCTTCTACACTTTTTAATCCGTTATGGCCGGCGCTTCCGCCCTTAGGCTTGAGACGCAGCGTACCGAAAGGAAGGGCGAGTTCGTCAACCAGAACAAGAATATTTTCAACCGGTATCTTTAGCTCATGCATCCAGTAATTCACGGCTTTCCCACTCAGGTTCATGTACGTCGTGGGCTTTATCAGATGAATATTCCGGCCCTTATGTGACAGCTCTGTGTAATAGGCGAGTCGCATATTAAAAAAAGACACGCTGGACCGCCGGGCCAGTTCATCAGCGATCATAAAACCGATATTGTGACGTGTGTCAGCATATTCAGGGCCGATATTGCCCAGCCCTACTACCAGATATTTCATGTTCAAATATAATTTATGTCCCAGAAGGTTGAATATTGAAACGCCCGAAGGTTTGGCGCCCCCTTCACATAAAAAAGGCAGCACAAAACTTGTGCTGCCTGCAGTATAATCTTAAGATCCGTAAAGTCTCTTATCTTCCCTTCGCAGCTTCCTGCTCAGCCTGTCTTAAAGCACGTGAAGTTGTTACCGATACAATAGTATCATCGGCATTATTAGTGATCGTTGCGTTTGACAGTTGAACCTCTTCAACACGTACTGATTTACCTACTTCTAACGGCTCGATGCTCACTTCAACATACTGAGGCATATCTTTAGGAAGTGCCTTTACACGCAGTTTACGTAATTTTTGAACCAGTTTACCACCCATTTTAACACCCGGAGAAGTACCGGTTAGTTTAACAGGGATCTCCATTACTACAGATTTTGCATCATCAAGCAATAAAAAGTCGACGTGTAAGATCTGCTCAGTTAAGGGATGAAACTGGATGTCTTTAAGGATAGCCTGAGACTTGGTTCCGGCTACATCAAGATCAACGAAATGAACGTCTGGTGTATAAACCAAACCCTTCAAATCAGCTGCGGACACTGCAAAGTGGGTTTGTGAAGCACCACCATAAAGAACTGCAGGCACTTTGCCTTCGTAACGCAATTCTTTAGCGTCTCTTTTCCCTACGTTCTCTCTTAGAGAACCGCTAATAGCAATTGATTTCATGTTATATATGTTAATAATTAAAAATTCAGAAGTTAAAATTCAAGAGGGCTGCGCTCTCTTGAATATCTTAATCCACTTTGAACAGATCACTTATTGACCCGTGTTCGTTCACATTCGCGAGCGCACGCGCAAAAAGATCGGCGGTCGATAATACTTTTATCTTGCTGCTTTCCTGCTTCAACGGAATCGTATCTGTCACGATCAGTTCAGATAAAACTGATTTTTCTATCGTTTCGTATGCTTTACCTGATAAAACGGCATGGGTACAAACCGCCCGTACACTGCTTGCACCATTGTCCATGATCAACTGCGCTGCTTTTGATAATGTTCCCGCAGTATCACAAATATCGTCCATTAATACAACATCCTGGCCGGTAACATCCCCAATGATCGACATGGACTCTATCTCATTAGCTCTCTTACGGCGCTTATCACAGATCACCACCTCCGCATTGAAGTATTTTGCAAAAGTACGCGCTCTGTATGAACCGCCCATATCCGGAGACGCTATCGTCAGATTCTTCAGGTTCAGTGATTTGATATATGGCACGAAAATAACCGCACCGTCAAGGTGATCGACCGGAATATCAAAGAAACCCTGGATCTGTGCAGCGTGCAAGTCCATCGTCATGATACGATGCGCACCTGCCGCCATAATGAGGTTAGCCACCATCTTGGCCCCAATAGCCACCCTTGGCTTGTCCTTTCTGTCCTGCCTTGCCATTCCGAAATACGGAATAACTACCGTAATGTAATGTGAAGAAGCACGCTTTGCGGCGTCGGTCATTAACAACAGCTCGATGAGATTATCATTCGGCTGATTGGTGGACTGGATCAGGAACACATCACACCCCCGGATCGATTCGTTAAATGAAGGCTGAAATTCGCCATCGCTAAAACGAGACAGTACGACGTCTCCCAACTCTTTTCCGTATGACTTGGCTATTTTATCGGCAAGGGCGGTTGTTCCGGAACCGGCAAATAATTTAACAGGGTTAAATTGAAGAGGCATTGTGTTTGTTCTTTTGCAAAAGATAAAAAAAAGGGATTGGGCCTTTGCAGCGCAATCCGTTTTCTTATTTGTTGCCCGACCAGGATTCGAACCTAGACAAACAGAACCAAAATCTGTCGTACTACCTTTATACTATCGGGCAATTTACCGCTTTCTGAAGTATACCCCCTCAAACGGACTGCAAATATAGAGTGATATCACAAATCCTGCAAATGGAATTTTATTTTTTTTTAGCGGTCCAAAATGCAGCTTAAATCGTGTTAAAGCGCCGGCCTTTTTAACTAATATGAATTCAATTACTTATTTTCGGCAGCTATATATTGAACAACCCTAGTATGAGTTACAAGAAGATCAATAACATTTTTGGCTGGATTACTTTCCTTATTGCAGCATTCGTTTACATTTCTACACTCGAACCTACTGCAAGCTGGTGGGATGCAGGAGAATTTATCGCCGCCGCTTATAAATTACAGATCGTACATCAGCCGGGAGCCCCTCTGTTCCTCATGACCGGCAAGATCTTTTCTCTCTTCGCCTCTGATCCGTCACAGGTGGCCTATTGGGTCAATATGAGCTCTGCAATTGCCAGTGCAGCAACCATCTTATTTCTCTTCTGGACTATAACGGCTCTTGTTAAAAGAATAGTTGCAAAAGACACTCGGGAAATAACCACCGGAAAATTGATAACCATTATCGGCGCGGGTCTCGTCGGCTCCCTGGCCTATACGTTTTCAGATACCTTTTGGTTTTCTGCCGTTGAAGCGGAGGTATATGCCATGTCGTCACTGGCAACCGCTGTAGTATTCTGGGCTATTCTGAAATGGGATGCACATGCAGACGAGCCATATGCCGACCGCTGGCTGATCTTTATTGCCTATATGATCGGACTCTCCATAGGGGTTCACCTTTTAAACTTGCTGGCGATCCCTGCAATTGCACTGATGTATTATTTCAGGCGTTCAGAAAAGCCTACCACAAAAGGAACTTTTTATGCTTTGATCGCTGGTATAATCATTCTCGGCTTTATCCAGTACGGCGTCATTCAATACCTGGTGAAATTTGCCGCCATGTCAGATCTGCTATTTGTAAATACGCTCGGATTGGGCTTCGGAAGCGGAATCACCGCATTTGTGCTGCTGCTGATCATATTCTTCTTTGCGACTATCAGGTTCACTATCACAGGGAATAAAACAACCGCCATTGTAGCAGCCGTTTCATTAGTACTGATCTTCACATTAGGGGCGGGCTTCTTCGGACTTTTGATCGGAGCCGGCGTGGTTGCCCTTTTAGAATACGGGTTTAAGATCCGCAACAGACGGGGCGTTTTAAACATTGCCATGCTCAGCCTGCTGTTTGTTGTCTTTGGTTACGGATCTTTCGCCATGATCGTCATCCGCGCTAAAGCTGACCCGAGCCTGAATAACAGTGACCCTGACAATGCATTCGCTTTTCTCAGCTATCTCAACCGCGAACAGTATGGTGACAGGCCTTTATTGTATGGTAATTACTTCGATTCCAAACCGATCGATCATAAAGAGGGTGACAACATCTACCGGAAAGGTGAAAACAAATATGAAGTAGCAAGCAAGCGGATCGAACGGGTGTATGACCGCAAAACGATCCTTCCAAGAATGTACAGCGACGACGGCCAGCATGTGGCATTCTATCGCGACTGGATGAGGCTTAGCGAAACAGAATCTCCCACTTTTGCCGATAATTTAGGTTTCCTTTTTAGCTATCAGATCGGCCACATGTATGCCCGGTATTTCCTGTGGAATTTTGCCGGCCGGCAAAACGATGAACAGGGACATGGAAACTTTACAAACGGCAACTGGATCAGCGGCATCAAACCGATCGACGCCATCAGACTTGGCGATCAAAGCCAGCTTCCTCCCAGCATCCTGGAAAATAAGGGATACAACCGTCTGTACTTTCTTCCGTTGATCCTCGGAATTTTAGGTGCGGTCTGGCATTTTAAAAGGCATCAGCGTGATGCAGGCATTGTGGGCCTGCTATTCTTCTTTACCGGATTAGCAATTGTTCTGTACCTGAACCAAACGCCGTTACAGCCCCGTGAGCGGGACTATGCATACGCGGGATCATTTTATGCCTTTACCATTTGGATCGGGCTTGGTGTGGCCGCAATTGCAGAGATATTAAGCAGAAAGGTACGTTCAACGACAGGCGCTGTGATAGCCACAGTTGCAGGACTACTGGTTGCTCCGGCATTGATGGCCAATGAAAACTGGAACGATCATGACCGCTCGGAGAAATACATGACTAGAGACATGGCGGTCAACTATCTCGAATCGTGCGCACCTAATGCGATCCTCTTTGTGTATGGCGACAATGACACGTATCCTCTCTGGTATGCCCAGGAGGTTGAAGGCATCCGCCCGGATATCCGCGTCGTTAACCTAAGCTTGCTCGGAACCGACTGGTATATCCGTGGGCTAAAGGAAAAAGTGAACGAATCCGCTCCTCTTCCTATTACGATGCCAAACGAAAAATTTGTACAGGGTGTCCGGGATGTGCTTTATTATCAGGATTACCAGATCCAAGATGCTGTTGAACTGAAGAATATCTTCGAACTGATGATGTCGGAAAATGATGGCGATAAGCTAACGTTTCCCGACGGAACCAAAGAGAACTTTCTGCCAACAAAAAAACTGAAAATAACGATCGACCCGGAGCAGGTTATCGCCACCAACACCGTTCCGGAGAAAGACAGAAACAAGATTACGCCGGCCATGGAATGGCAGTACAATCAAAACTATGTAACCAAAGGCGAACTGGCGATATTCGATATTCTTGCTCATAACAATTGGAAACGCCCGGTTTACTTTGCGATAACGGTTCCTTCGAGCAATTACATCGGACTTGACAAGTACCTGTATAACGAAGGTTTGGCTTACCGCTTGCTGCCCCTGCAATCGAGTGAAGCCGCCGACTCAGCATCGATTGAGCCAACCGAGCTAACCAATACCGACGCGATGTACGGTCACCTGCTCAATAAGTTCACATTCGGAAATATGAAAAATGCCAGCTACCTCGACCCTGAATCAACGAGAATGATCGCGGTATTGCTGAACAACTATAACATCCTTGCCGAAAACCTGTATCGTGAAGGAAAAGTTGAAGAAGCAAAAAAAGCGCTGACAAAAGCCTACATCGAAATTCCGGACAGGAACTTTTCGATAAACTATACGGTTCGCAAGTACTACATGGCAAGTCTGTTCTACCGCTTAGGTGAGCCGGAAAAAGCAAATAAGATCGTTTCCGGCACAGCAGATTTTCTGGAGAAGGAACTGAATTACCTATATACGTTATCTCAGTCTAAAGCTAATGCCGGTTTTGAAGATATTCAACTGGGAATGTCTATCTTAAATGAGCTGACACGAATAACGGCCGAAAACAAACAAACCGCGTTAAATACCCGGCTGAAAGGTAAACTTCAGGCTCTCGAAAGCAAGTTTATGGGAAGCCGCTAAAAAGAAAGCCCCGGAAAAATTTATTTTCCGGGGCTTTCTTTTTTGATTCGTCAGTTATTATCTGAGCGTACGGCAACCTATTCGATAACCACGCCCATGGAAGTGAATTTTCCGATCCGATCATTCACAAGCTGGTCCACATCCTTTTGTTTTAACTCCTCAAGGCCTTTAATAATATGCGCTTTTAACGTTTGCGCCATCTCTTCAGGACTTTGATGAGCGCCGCCAAGAGGCTCCGGAATTATGTCATCGATCAAGCCATTCCCAAGCATGTTCTCCGCAGTCAGCTTCAAGGCTTCAGCTGCACGCTCTTTGTGATCCCAGGTTCGCCACAAGATCGCCGAACAGTTTTCAGGAGAGATCACCGAATACCATGAATGCTCAAGCATCCACACCTTGTCACCTATACCGATTCCCAGTGCCCCACCGGAAGCACCTTCTCCGATAATCACGCAGATCACCGGAACCTTTAAAACAGACATCTCAAGCAGATTTCTGGCGATTGCTTCGCCCTGCCCTCTTTCTTCCGCCTCTAAACCCGGATAAGCTCCCGGTGTGTCGATCAGCGTGATAACGGGCTTGTTGAATTTCTCAGCTAACTTCATTAAACGTAATGCTTTCCGATATCCCTCCGGGTTTGCCATACCAAAATTCCTGTATTGGCGAAGCTTGGTGTTGGTTCCTTTCTGATGACCGATAACCATTACGCTTTGTCCGTTGATCGACGCAAAACCGCCAACTATGGCTTTATCATCCTTCACCGTCCGGTCGCCGTGCATTTCGATGAAGTCATCGCACATTAGCTCAATGTATTGTAAGGTATATGGACGCTCCGGATGACGGGAGATCTGTACCTTCTGCCAGCCGGTAAGATTAGAATAAATGTTATGGCGGGCTTCTTCAAGCCTGGTTTCGAGTTCGCTAAGGGTTGCCGACATATCTACTTTTGTCTTTTCGGCCACCTGCTTTACTTTTTCGATCTGCTGCTGCAGATCAGCTATAGGTTTTTCAAAGTCGAATGAAATATTCATCTGAAAGAAATTGGACGGCTAAATTAAACATTTCAAACCGGAATAGAGCTTATTTTATGTAGCCTTTCAATCGGTTATACTTTCTGAGTTGCTCCGCTGTTAACACACTTCGGGTCTTTAAATACGCCTGAAGGTGCGCATTTCTGACTTCCCCCCAGTACAGGCCGATCTTATTGGTGTAATAGATCACGGCACCGTCGCTGATCTTCCCGCTCGCAAAAAGGGTATTCAGTTTTGCTTCCTGAGCAACTATAAATCCACCCATCTCTTTAGCCTTAAATCGCCAGGCGTCGATGATCTTTTCTAGTTGTGCCTTCTGGCTGGTGCTGAGCTTGAGCTCCTTTCCCAGCTGATTCACTTCCAGGGGCGAAGGATAGCCATTCAGTTTGGCAACTCTGGCAAATCCCATCTCTTTGCCGGCCCTGAAGTCGGCATATTCCTGATCCGTCAGCGACTTTACAGCGGACTTAAGCATTGGGGCGGACTGGACCTGACCTGCAACCGGCCGGGAAGCTAACACTAGCTGGAAGATTAAGGTAATAGTTTTATGGCAACGGTCTCACAAAAATATAAAGACGCTAAAACAAAAAACCCCGCGGGCCTGCGGGGTTTGCTCCTGAAGCTGGGCTCGAACCAGCGACCCTCTGATTAACAGTCAGATGCTCTAACCAGCTGAGCTATTCAGGAATTTTGACAATCAATACTTTTCTGCTCCTGAGGCTGGGCTCGAACCAGCGACCCTCTGATTAACAGTCAGATGCTCTAACCTGCTGAGCTACTCAGGAGTGTGCCCCTTGGTTTTGGGACTGCAATATTCGGGATTTAAAATTATTAATGCAATATTCGCACTGCATTTTTTTTATCATTTATGAGCTTAGTAGTTATAGGAACTGTGGCATTTGACGCCATTGAAACTCCTTTCGGAAAGACAGACAAAATTGTGGGCGGCGCAGCAACGTACGCTAGCCTGGCCGCCTCCTATTTTTATAACAAGGTGAAGATCGTTGGTGTTGTAGGCGACGACTTCCATCAGGAAGACATCCAGGACTTTAAGAATCACGGCATCGATGTGGAAGGCTTGCAGATCAAGGAAGGCGAAAAATCATTCTTCTGGGCCGGCAAGTATCACAATGATATGAACAGCCGCGACACGTTGGCGACAGAGCTGAACGTTCTGGCTGATTTTGACCCTGTCATTCCGGATTCTTATCAGGACTGCGAATATTTGCTGCTGGGCAATCTTACCCCTCAGATCCAGCAAACAACAATTAATCGCTTAAAGAACCGGCCGAAACTGATCGTTTTAGATACGATGAACTTCTGGATGGATGTGGCCCTTGACGACCTGCTTGAAACATTAAAGATGGTTGACGTGCTGACTATTAACGATGCTGAAGCCAGACAGCTTTCTGGCGAGTACTCTTTAGTGAAAGCCGCCAGCAAGATCCTGCAGATGGGCCCTGAATATCTCATCATAAAAAAAGGCGAGCACGGCGCCCTGCTGTTCCATCAGGATAAAGTATTCTCGGCTCCAGCCCTTCCGCTGGCCGAAGTATTCGATCCAACCGGAGCAGGCGACACCTTTGCCGGAGGCTTTATCGGCTACCTTGCAAAGGTAGGAACTATCAATTTTAACAACATGAAGAATGCTATTATCTACGGTTCTGCCTTAGCTTCTTTCTGCGTCGAAAAATTCGGAACCGAAAAAATTAAAAACCTTACCGAACAAGACGTTGCCGGACGAATTCGTGAATTCGTAAACCTAAGCAGTTTTGTGATCGAACAATAACAAATTGCGGCAGGCAGCAGGCGCTTAAAGGATCGATCGCCTGCTGCCGATCTGCCAGCTACTATCAGCAAAGCCTTCCAACGATCTCAAACCGCTCAAAAACCTGTGCGGTATGCGGAGCATCCTTTAGTTCATCGGTAAGATCCTGCCCTGCCCAGTGCTCATAATGTTTTCCGTTATTCCAGAGGCGGCTTCTGCTCACATCATAGATTTTTCCTTTATAGGCGATCCATACTTCAGGCTTATCCTGGCCATTTCTTAAAGCCAGCTGGCCACGTGTGTAATTGGGCAGGTCGGTCATGGTGGTTAAAAAGCAAAGAAACGCATATTCTGTAAATCAGGACGAGGTAAGTAAACACTTGTTTAGATTTTTGGTCAGTGTGTAGTAAAACGTGTGCATCAAATCCCGGACAGTACCCTCGGTTTCCAACCGCCTATCTTCAGATTATTTGATTACATCAGCTAATAACACAGCGGATGGCTCTAAAACCCAGCTTTTCAAATTTTGGAACAATCTACGACAGAAGTAAACAGAAAAGCGTATAAAAAAGAAGAGCGTCTGGCGGGCACCTGACGCTCTTTCGTTATGATGAGTTTAGAAAAGGGGCTATTTAAAATGGAAAACTACCATTATCGTTTCCTGTTCTCTTTAATACATATACCGTGCCAACTTTGAAATTTAACGGAACTTTCAAAAATCATGTAAAAAAATAAAGAGCGTTCGGCGGGCACCGCAACGCTCTTTCGTTTATGATGAGTTTAGAAAAGGGGCTTATTTAATCAAGCTCTGCATATACGGGCTTTCTTACACCGTTATCGTAGGGCTTCAGACTCTTCTTAAGCAGTTTGCGTGCCACATGTATACGGGTCTTTACTGTTCCGATCGGAATACCCAGGTAATCTGCGATCTCATGATATTTATGTCCTTCAAAATACATGGTGAAAGGGACATAGTATTCTCCCGGAAGCTTCCCTAATGCCTGCTTGATATCATCCATGATGAACTTCGACTCTCCCTGGTTCTTTGTTGAACTGAACACCAGATTCGCCGAAGAAATATCATCGGATTTAGTTACAAACGAACTGATCTTAACAAAACGACGATAATTGTTGATGAAGGTATTTTTCATAATGGTATACAACCAGCCTTTAAGGTTTGTACCTTCTTTAAACTTGTTGTAATAGGTAATGGCTTTAACCATTGTGTCCTGAACTAGATCGTTTGCGTCATCTGCGTCGTGTGTGAAATGAAGTGCATACATCTTCAGGGAGCTTGCCTGACGCATTACCATCGTGTTGAATTCGATTTTTGTCATTGTGTTTAGGTTAAGTAAATGAACAATTTATTCTAATGGCTAAGCCAACTTTGTCGTTGATTTCCCTAACCTTGGCAAATGGTATGCCTGTTTTTTTATCAGGCGATTTAATTCTGCAGAATGAAATGATAAAAGCGCGAAACTTTATGTAGAATTAATAAAGCTGCACAGTTATATGATGTTTACTTCACGCTCGAGATTAACGCCAAACCGATCTCTCACACTATTGATAATTTCCTCAGAAAGAGCATATACTTCATTTCCGGTAGCGCTACCATGATTGACCAACACCAAAGCCTGGCTATTCCAGGTACCGGTGTTACCCACTTTCTTTCCCTTCCAGCCACATTTTTCAATTAACCAGCCAGCGGCCAGTTTAACCTTTCCATCAGGTAGTGAAAAGTGTACAATGTCCGGAAAAGTATACTGTAACTGTCTGAATTCTTCGATGGTAATCACCGGATTCTTGAAAAAGCTGCCGGCATTACCAATGGTTGACGGGTCAGGAAGTTTGGCGACCCGGATATGTGAGACCACTTCCGAAATATCTTTTAGCGTCGGAACAGAAATCTGCCGGTTCTTAAGCTCCTGCTCAATTGCACCGTAACTCGTATTCAGATTGGGAATTGTCGACAATCGGAATGTCACTTTGGTTATAATAAACTCACCTGTGTAACCCGATTTAAAAATGCTATCGCGATAACCGAACCGGCATGCTTCTTTTGAGAACAACTTGAACTCCCCTGTTTTGATCTCAAAGGCCCTGCACTCAAAAAACACGTCTTTAAGTTCAACACCGTAAGCACCGATGTTTTGAATAGGAGATGCGCCCACCGAACCTGGGATAAGACTTAGGTTTTCCAGTCCGGCGAAATTCCTGTCCACAGCATACATGACCAGATCGTGCCATACTTCACCGCCGCCAGCTTTTATATAGACCTGGTCATCTACTATGTGATGCTCCATTCCCCGGATATTCATCTTGATAACCAACCCGTCAAAATCGCCCGTAAATAACATATTGCTGCCACCGCCGAGCACAAGCTTCCGTTCATCATGCCACCGCGGATCTTTGAATAGTTCGATAAGATCCGATTCTGTATTGATTTCAGTATACCATCTGGCAATTGCCTCAACTCCAAAAGTATTAAGATTTTTTAGGGAAAAGTTTTCGAGTACCTGATGCATAAAGTGGTTGTTAAAAGCCCCGAATTTCGAATTTTTTATTCAACTATAAGTAATAAAGAATTAATCGCGACCGTCAAACGCATATAACCAACGCCTGTTTTTAAAAGCTGTACGTTCCTTGTATCTTTAACCCTGATGGAGATCCTGATCATTCTGTTTCTGATTTTACTTAACGGCGTCTTTTCCATGAGCGAGATCGCGCTGGTCTCTTCACGAAAGTTTAAACTAGAGAGCGAAGCAAAGAAAGGTAATCCCAACGCGCGGCGGGCGCTTGAACTATCGAACAAGCCTAACAAGTTCCTGTCAACAGTACAGATCGGCATTACACTCATCGGTATACTGACAGGTATCTTCAGCGGTGAAAAACTTACTGACGACCTGAGGGCGGCGATCAGCAGAGTCGGCCTTTTAGCCCCATACGCCGATTCGCTGGCTGTAACCGGCATCGTCATCATCATCACCTACTTTTCTCTCGTCTTTGGAGAACTGATTCCGAAACGAATTGGCTTAAGCTTCCCGGAGAAAATTGCATCGGCCGTTGCCGGCCCTATGCAGGTGATCTCGCGAATTGCTAAACCGTTTATCTGGCTGTTGAGCAAAACCAACGACTTCGTGCTCGGGGTCTTCGGGATAAAGGAAAAAACTGATGGCATAGTAACGGAAGAAGAGATCCGGTCGATCATTAAGCAAAGTTCCGAAAGTGGCGAGATCCAGGAAATTGAACAGGACATTGTAAGGCGCGTGTTTGATCTCGGCGACCGAAAAGCGGGCGAGCTTATGACCCATCGCTCCGGCATGGTTTGGTTTGATATAACGGATGGCTACAATCAGGTTAAAACGACTATCGAAAAAGAACCGCATTCAGTATATCCGGTCGTTGAAAAAAACCTCGACCATATCGTTGGCATTGTTTCCATTTCGGATCTTTTCATCAGTGACGAGAAAGCCGCTGCTTTCTCGCTTTACGATTATATCAGGAAGCCGTTGTATGTCCACGAAAACAGTCCGGCCTATCGTGTACTGGAGCAGTTTAGATCAAGCCGGGTGCACACTGCTTTTGTTGTAGACGAATATGGTGCCATGCAAGGCATTATTACGATCAACGATATTTTCGACTCACTGGTCGGCGACGTCCTCGAATACGACCGTGAAGAATCGCCGATCACGCAGCGCGATGAAAACTCCTGGTTGGTTGAAGGGCAAATTCCCTACTATGAACTTATTGAGTACTTCAGCCTTGTTGACACTGAAGAGCCCGAAGGTTTCAATACGCTCGCCGGACTGATCCTCCATCTCATGCATCATATTCCGGAAGCCGGAGAGAAAATACAGTGGAACGGGTTTGAATTGGAGATCGTCGATATGGACGACCGGCGTATTGACAAGGTGATGATCCGGCGCATCACCGGTTAATTTAAATCCCCTTAGCCGGTGCCTTCAGGAAACTCCCAGTCAATATCAAATCAATTGCATGCACCATACGCTTGATCCTTAAATCCTCCGTCTGCGCCGCTTCCATCCATTCTAAGTACTTTTCCTGCTCATTTTCAGGGAAGCTTTCGAAGTTTCTTAATGCCTTTGGCTCATCTTCCAAACACATCAGAAAGTCGCTTTTGATGTTAATAGCCGGTACACCATCGGCGTATAGGACCACGGTTACCAGATCTCCGTGCTCCTTTTTGATCTTTTTACGTATCTCAGCTTTCACCGGAAGGAAAAGTTGTCCATTCCCCATCGGCATCAGGTGAAAATGACTGATCTCGTAGTCGTCAATAAAGCCGCTTACCTTTTTCCAGCCGAATGGATTTCTTTTCTCCTGCGGTATCTCCGGCAGCCGGGCGAATGTCCAGCCGCCTTTACCAGGAAATTTCTCCAGGAGTATCTTCTTATTAATTAACGGTATCTGGTTTCTGCTCATTCTCAATCCCTGGCTGATAAAAATAAAAAAAGGCTTCGCAAATACGAAGCCTTAACAGGAATACCATTCGATGCAGCTAATTTCATCATCACACACACCCAATGCTCGCTGCCCGGCTTTCTTACATCATTACACAACTTCACACCCATTAAAGAAAACCGGAAAATGTGTCCCTGTAAGGTTTTCAACATTAAAGGCGCATCATTGTTCCGTGTCCAACAGATGCTTTTTCAATATGGGTAGAAGTGTGTATTCATTCCGAAATCATCAAAAGAAAAAATGCTTTTGAAGCGCAATGGCCGGGACCAAAAAAAAACCGGGCTTTACATTCTGTAAAGCCCGGTTAAAATCAAGCACCTTAGTAGAAAAATTAAATATGGATCGCCCGGTTTTCGGTCGCAGCCAGTGCCGCTTCTTTAAATGCTTCTGTAAACGTTGGGTGAGCATGACAAATACGGCCTATATCTTCGGCTGATGCCCGGAACTCCATGGCCATTACCGCTTCCGCGATCATATCAGCGGCACGCGGGCCGATCATGTGAACGCCAAGAACTTCATCAGTCTCCGCATCGGCAAGAACTTTTATCAGGCCATCCACATCCATGCTGGCGCGCGCCCGGCCGCTGGCCTTGAACGGAAAAGAACCCGATTTATATTTTTTTCCCTGCTCTTTAAGCTGCTCTTCAGTTAATCCTACGCTGGCCACTTCCGGCCAGGTATATACTACACCCGGTATAAGATTATAATTGATGTGCGGCTTCTGTCCGGCAATCGTCTCCGCAACAAAAACACCTTCTTCCTCGGCTTTATGAGCCAGCATTGCGCCGGTGATCACATCTCCGATAGCATAAATACCTTTAACCGGCGTCTCCAAATGTTCATTTACAGGAATTTTACGGCCCCGCTCTTCCAGCTTGATGCCGATATTTTCGAGTCCTAAGCCTTCGGTATATGCAGTTCGTCCAACGGCTACAATACAGTAATCGCCCTCGACACTTACCTTCTCACCTTTAGAATTATCCGCCGTTACGGTCACTGTTTTTCCCTTCACGGTTGCCCCGGTTACCTTATGACCGAATAAAAACTGAAAGCCTAATTTGGTGAGCGACTTTTGCAGTTCTTTTCCGAGAGTTTTATCCATCGTGCTGATGATCGCATCTGTATACTCCACTACCGTTACTTTAGCCCCTAATCTGGCATAAACCGAACCCAGCTCCAGGCCGATCACTCCACCGCCGATAACGATAAGATGCTTTGGAACTTCAGTAAGGTTCAAGGCTTCGGTAGAAGTAATGATCCGCTTTTTATCAACCGGAAGAAACGGCAGCGCTGTAGGTTTCGACCCCGTTGCAATGATCACGTTTTTAGTTGTAACGGTTTCTGCTGTACCGTCGGCCTTGGTAATACTAATCGTATTTTTATCCTGAAATGACCCTACGCCATTGTAGGTAGTAATCTTGTTCTTCTTCATCAGGAAAGAGATTCCCGAGGTATTTTCCTGAACAACGGTATTCTTACGCGCGATCATCTGAGCCAGATTGACTTTCAAACCGTCCAGATCAATCCCGTGTGTTTTGAAAGTATGGGAAGCGTTATGATAATGCTCTGAAGAATCGAGCAGTGCTTTGGACGGAATACATCCCACGTTTAAGCAGGTCCCACCCAGTGTACTATATTTTTCTATGATTGCTGTTTTAAGGCCAAGCTGAGCACAACGAATGGCGGCTACATAACCACCCGGACCGCTGCCTATCACTGTAACGTCGTATTGCATCTGATTCAGAATTTTAGTGCGGCTAAGTTAAGTTATTTCAGACAAAGCTTAGAGTATCGGATGCCTTTTAAACTCTTTCGTTCGATCAAACAGATACCGGTATGTATGATGAGTTTTATAGATCTTTCCGCCAATATGTTCGGCTACGTTCATCATTTTAGGGTTGAAGTCGCCGATCCAGTTCATCTGCAGGTTCTGATATTGAACCCTCGGATTATTTTGTATAAAATTAGCCGCAGAAACGATCATCGCCGTTTCAACGCCTTTGCGCTGATGCTCCGGCACAATTCCGAATGCAATTCCATACATCGTCTTGCACCTGCCGGTCCACTTATTCCAAAGGAGCCGCAGCTTTCCCGAAAGATCTAATTTGCCGTTCACATCTTTCACAAACAACTGGTTCAATTCCGGAATGGAAAGAAAAAAACCTACCGGTTCGTTCTTAAAATAGGCAAACCATGCAATATGTTCATCAATTACCGGCTTCAGTTTGCCGATGATCTGCCGCGCGTGCTGCTGGGCCATCTCACCTACTCCTTTATGCCGGGCCCATGCTTTATTATAGATCGTCCGGAAATCGTCGGTGTACTTGTCCAGTTTGCCCTTCGTGAGGTGTTCAAATGAGTAATCAGGATTGTTCATGATCGCTTCCGCCCTGGTCGAATAACGCGTCTCCAATTGCTCCTGTACATCACGGTAATAGGTAAACTGCTTGAAATAAACGTTAAACCCGTACTGTTCGAAAAGATCACGGTAGTACGGCGGGTTATAATTGCAGCAATAACACGGCGGATGAAATCCATCAACCAGAAGCCCCCACCAACGGTCGCGGTCGCCAAAATTAATTGGTCCGTCCATCGCTTCCATTCCCTGCTCGCGCAACCAGTCCCTTGCCGTGTCGAACAACCTGAAAGCAGCCATCTGATTGTTAATGCACTCAAAAAAACCCATACCGCCGGTAGGCTGGTCGAACGATTTTACCGTTTTTCGATTAATGAAGGCAGCAATCCTCCCTACCGGGTTTCCTTCATTACCCATCAGGATCCAGCGCTTGCAGGAGCCATGCCTGAAGAATTTATTTTTCGCAGGGTCAAAAACGCTCTCCACGTCGGTATCCAACGGACGGATATAGTTCGGGTCACCATCATAGAAAGCAATGGGGAAATGAAGAAATTTTTGAGCTAAGGAGGGAGAATTTACTTCGACTATCTGCATTTAATGTTATAACGCCTTTATTAACCAGGTTTAAATGATTGTGTTTTTCTAACTTAGAGCAATCAACTAAATCCTTATCATGAAACAACTTTTACTGTTCTTTTTATGCCTGATTTTGGTTAGTTCTCACGCACAGACCGTAACTGATTCGGCTTTTGTACGTGACAATTATACCAAAATGGAGCGCTACATTCCTATGAGGGATGGGAAAAAGCTTTTTACATCGATCTATATTCCTAAAGATCGAACGAAGAAATATCCCATCATGCTTAATCGCACGCCGTACACTGTATCGCCTTACGGCGAGAAAAAATATAAGAAAAATTTAGGACCATCCATGCTTTTCGCCAGGGAAGGCTATATCTTCGTTTACCAGGATGTCCGCGGTAAATGGATGAGCGAAGGCACCTTTGAAGACGTCCGACCGCACAATGCCGGTAAAAAGGTCAAAGCCGACATTGACGAGAGCAGCGACACCTATGACACGATCGACTGGCTCATAAAAAATCTGCCGGCAAATAACGGACGGGTGGGCATATACGGGATCTCTTACCCCGGATTTTACTCAACGGCATCATTGCCTGGCGCGCATCCGGCGCTAAAGGCGGCTTCTCCGCAGGCACCGGTCACCGATTGGTTCATCGGCGATGACTTTCACCATAACGGCGCCTTCTTTTTAATGGATGCGTTCAACTTTTACTCAAGTTTCGGTGTGCCGCGGCCGAAGCCGATCACACCGGATCAAGGTCCAAAACCGTTTAAGCATTATACCTCGGACAACTACAAATTCTTTCTTGAACTGGGACCGTTAAAAAATGTGAAAGCGCGGTATTTCGGCGATTCCATCAAATTCTGGAATGATCTGATGAGCCACGGCAATTATGATGATTTCTGGAAAGCACGAAATATCCGGCCGCATCTCACCGATATAAAACCCGCAACGATGGTGGTCGGAGGCTTCTTTGACGCCGAAGATACCTTTGGTGCGCTGGCTACCTATCAGGCCATTGAAAAGCAGAATGCAAATAACAACAATATGCTCGTGATGGGCCCCTGGTTCCACGGTGGTTGGGCAAGGTCGACCGGCGAACAGTTTGGCGACATCAATTTCGGACAGCCAACCAGCACCTGGTACCAGCAGCATGTCGAATTCCCATTTTTTCAGTATCATCTGAAAAGCAGACCCGCACCTGAGCTGCCGGAAGCTCTGGTCTTTGAAACGGGCGCTAACGAATGGAAGCGGTTTGAAGCATGGCCACCAAAGAACGCCGTTTCAAAAAACCTGTACTTCCATGCTGATGGAAAACTTTCATTTCAAGCGCCAAAGGCATCCAATAGCTTTGATGAGTATGTTTCCGACCCAAACAAGCCCGTTCCTTATGAAGATGGCATTCATTTACGCCGTACCCGTGAATACATGATCGGTGACCAGCGGTTCGCGTCCCGTCGCCCTGATGTAATGGTTTATCAAACCGATATTCTGGCAGACGATATTACGCTTGCCGGACCAATAATTGCTGATTTAATGGTAGCGACTTCCGGAACAGATGCAGATTATGTGGTAAAGCTTATCGACGTGTACCCGGATGATTATCGTAACGAAGATCCGAAAGGTACCGAACTCGGCGGTTATCAGATGCTGGTGAGAGGTGAAGTAATGCGCGGTAAGTTCCGTAACAGCTTTGAAAAGCCGGAACCTTTTATCCCAAATCAGATCACTGAAGTGAAATACAATATTCCTGATGTTGCCCATACCTTTAAAAAAGGACATCGGATCATGATACAGGTGCAAAATTCATGGTTTCCGCTGGTTGACCGAAACCCGCAGACATTTGTTGATATCTATACCGCTGATGAAAACGATTTTCAGAAAGCGACGCATCGAATATATCATGACAACAAAAATCCGTCACACTTAAAACTTTCAGTAATTCAGTAATGAAGTTCATTAAACCGCTACTCGTCCTGGCTTTATTGTACGCCTTCAAGACATCAAACGGCCAGCTCACGCAGCCGAAGGACAAGTTTACCAGAGCCGATACGCTTCGCGGCATGCTCACGCCTCCGCGAACTTCCTATGATATCAATTATTACCACCTGGATGTAAAAGTAGATATTGAGAACCGCTACATAAGCGGTTCTAACCTGTTCAGATTCACGGCAAACCGTGATTTCAGGCGCCTTCAATTTGACTTGTTCGACAACATGAAAGTTGAGCGGATAACCTATAAGGGGAAGGAGCTTTCGTTCAAAAGGGAATTTAATGCCGTTTTTGTCGATTTCCCGGCAACCATAAAGAAAGGCGCTAAAGACCAATTTACCGTTTACTACGGAGGAAACCCGGCGATCGCTAAAAATGCGCCGTGGGATGGTGG
>DASWXL010000149.1:0-6343 GCA_036405495.1 Sphingobacteriaceae bacterium
TCCTAATATTACCGATATGCAGACCGGGAGTATTAAACGCTTAAAAGCTAAAAAATGTGTGTTGAATAAAAGCCGAAAATGCACGTAAATCCCCTGTTTACATTCGCGGCCAAACATCATAACTCAACCTTATACGTGCAGGCAGACCAAAGGTTTCCTGAATCTGCTAAATTTTGAAAGAGACAGTGCGGAAAATACGCTTCAATTCTGTTCAGTTCGGGAAGCTGCATCCTCAGTACTTTATATTGGATCAGTCATCGGCGGAACTGCCGTCGCCATAATATGCACTGCGCCGCACTACGGGCATTCCCACCATTTTAAACAGGTCGTCAAGCTGATGCAGGCTTCCGTTGGTTAAGTTGGTAAGAAGAACGATGGTCACATCATTCTTCAGATCGCGAAGGTATATGTGGCGGAAGCCATGCCACCACCCGGTGTGGTAGACAACTTTCTGGCCGCCCTCACCTTCAAATGTTCGCCAGCCATAGCCGTAGTTAAAATGGCCGCGCTCCATCTTGTTCCGGCCTTTGTACGCCGAGTCGAGCGTGTTCTTTTTCAATAAGCGACCATTACGCAGCGCCCGGTCGAACAGGAACAGATCGTGAACGGTGCTGTAAATACCTTTATCCCCAACAGGACCATCAAGAAAATTTTGCACGACGGAGTAACGCCATGTCCGGTCGTGACCCACAACATCAACCGGGATCTTTTCGTACTGTGCCTTCGAGTAAACTGCGGTCGATTTCATTCCGGCAGGTTTAAATACCCGTTCTTTCATGAAAGTGGCATATGGTTTACCCGTAACCTTTTCGATAATGGCGGCCAAAACCATGTAGTTTGAGTTATTGTAATGAAACTGGCGGTTGGGCGGCGTATAGGGTGCGGGTTTATGTTCCGCGATAAGACTCATCACATCCATGTTGGAAATTCCCTTGCGTTCGTCTTTACGCTGCTTCTTCCACAGGTTATCCGTAAAGTAAACATAGTTCATCATGCCTGAACGATGCGTCAAAAGCATCTGAACGGTTATCCCGTCATATGGAAAGGTTGGAAAGAAGTCTTTTACGGTTTGGTTTAATCTGATCTTTCCTTCTTCGACGAGGATCAGTATTCCGGTAGCGGTTAGCGGCTTGGTCACCGATGCCAGTTCGAAAACGGACTTTATCGTCAGGCTATCGCGATGCAGGTAATCGGCCCACCCTATGGCGTTCTGGTAGATGATCTTGCCTTTCTTTGCAACAAGAACATTTCCATTGAAGCCGCGGGTACGATGCAGCTTTTTCATAAACTCATCGATCCGCTGATCTGCTTTGTCCTCGTTATAAACCAGCAGCACACTGTCTGCTTTGTCGTCGTTCACTGTACGCACACGTGTCTTACTTTCCGTCTGGGTACAGGAGTTAAATAATAGACTGCTTAAGGAAATAATTATGGCAAAACCGAACACTTTCATCTAATGGAATAAACGCTGCTTACTTTTTAATTAAAGGCAAAAATGCCCATTTATTACTTTTGAGGGCAAAAGAATTTTAAACATCCACCATAAGCGGCGTTTTCAGAGCAAATCGGTCAGAAAATCTAAACGAATACTCTAAATTTGCCACAAATTCACAAAAACGTAACAAAATGGCTTACAGAATAGAACACGACACGATGGGTGAAGTGCAGGTTCCGGCTGAGAAGTATTGGGGCGCACAAACCGAACGTTCACGTAACAACTTTAAAATTGGTCCTGAAGCTTCTATGCCAAAAGAGATCATCGAGGCTTTCGCTTACTTAAAGAAGGCTGCAGCTTATACGAATGCCGATTGCGGTGTCCTGCCTGCTGAGAAAAGAGACCTGATCGCTCAGGTGTGCGACGAGATCCTGGCCGGAAAACTGGTTGAAGAATTTCCTTTAGTGATCTGGCAAACCGGTTCTGGTACGCAATCAAATATGAACGTGAATGAAGTGGTAGCCAACAGGGCTCACGTTATTCAGGGAAACAAACTGGGCGAAGGTAAAACGTTCATTCACCCGAATGATGATGTTAACAAATCGCAGTCGTCGAATGATACTTACCCGACCGCTATGCACATAGCAGCCTACAAGATGGTTGTTGACGTTACCATTCCCGGCGTTGAAAGGTTAAGGAATACATTAAAAGCTAAATCAGAAGCCTTTAAGGACGTGGTAAAGATCGGGCGTACCCACTTGATGGATGCTACTCCGCTTACCCTGGGCCAGGAATTTTCAGGTTATGTATCCCAACTGGATCATGGGTTGAAAGCGTTGAGAAATACTCTTGATCATTTAAGCGAACTGGCGTTAGGCGGGACCGCCGTAGGTACCGGGATTAACACCCCTAAAGGTTACGATGTTAAAGTAGCCGGGTACATTGCGCAATTCACAGGTCTGCCTTTCCGCACTGCTGAGAACAAATTCGAGGCGCTTGCTGCACATGATGCGATCGTTGAAACGCATGGCGCATTGAAGCAACTGGCAGTGGCATTAATGAAGATCGCTAACGATATCCGGATGCTTGCATCAGGGCCACGTTCAGGTATCGGTGAGATCTTCATTCCGGAGAATGAGCCCGGATCATCCATTATGCCGGGAAAAGTAAATCCTACCCAGAACGAGGCGCTTACCATGGTGGCTGCTCAGGTTATGGGTAATGACGTAACCATTTCAATTGGCGGATCTAACGGACATTATGAATTGAATGTATTTAAGCCGGTAATGGCGGCTAACTTCCTTCAGTCGGCTCGTTTGATCGGTGATGCATGCGTGTCGTTCGATGAAAACTGTGCCGGCGGAATTGAGCCTAACTATGAAGGCATTAAGAAGCATGTTGAAAACTCACTCATGCTGGTTACGGCGTTGAACCCTCATATCGGGTATGAGAATGCCGCAAAGATCGCGAAGAAAGCTCATAAAGAAAATAAATCACTGCGTGAGGCAGCGCTCGAACTTGGTTTGCTGACCAACGAGCAGTTTGATCAGTGGGTTCGTCCTGAAGATATGATCGGCGGACTAAAATAATTTTTCAATCCCCCTCCGAAAGAGGGGGATCCTATTTATGCGAAAGTCATTCATCTTTGTTCTGTTACCGTTTCTGCTGTGTGCTTGCAAATTCAATCCAAATTTGCAGGGCCGGGGGGAGGCTGTGCTCCAGGGTGTCTGGGAAGAAGACCGGGTGATGTATCAGGATACCCTGTTACAATCGACCAAACATCATATCACATTTTCCTGTGATTCATTTTACCTGACGCTGAAAACGACATCGGAAATTAACAGATATCCGGATTCATGCTTCAATAACGGTGTCTGGATGGAGTATGTAAAGGGTACGTACCTGACAAAAAATGACAGCCTGTTCTTATTGGGTACGTTTACGAAACCTGATTTTAAGCAAAAGATTTCAGGCTGTTACAGGATAGGCACCTATAAACCGGTTTACCTGATGAAGGAAACTTCCGACAGTACATTGGAGTTACAAAGTCTGCATGACCATATTCCTGTACGGTTAACTCTGAAGCAAAGAATAAACTGTGTTCCAAAACCACTTTAACATGAAATTGAATTTTAAAAAATTGGCCGTCCTTGCATTAGCCCTTTATCTCCCGTTGCAATCAATGGCATGGGGGCAGCTTGGACACCGGATTGTCGGCCAGATCGCCGATTGTCATATCAGGAATAAGACACGTAAGGAGATCAGAAAGATCCTGGGAAATGAATCGATTGCAATGGCAAGTAACTGGGCTGATTTTATAAAGTCTGATCCGGCGTATAAGTACCTTGATTCCTGGCACTATGTCAACCTTCCCAAAGGGCTGGATGCGGACGGGTTCCAGCTGTTTTTGAAGCAGGACACCGCGGCAAATGCCTACAACCGTATTCAGTTTCTGACTTCTGAGCTAAAAAACAAACAGCTGCCGCACGATAAGAAAGTGATGTATCTGAAGCTGCTTATTCATTTTGTGGGCGACATTCATCAGCCGATGCATACCGGAAGGCGAGAGGATCTGGGCGGAAATGCCATCAAGGTACAATGGTTTGGACAGTCGTCAAATCTCCACAGGGTATGGGACAGCGATCTGATCGGATCAGAAAACCTCAGTTTTACCGAGTATGCACGAGCGATCAACTTCGCAACCAAAGCACAATTATTCACGCTGCAACGCCAGCCGTTGGATCATTGGGTGTACGACTCGTATAAAATTGCCGAAAACCTTTACACCGTTACCAAACCCGAATCACGATTAAGCTATCGTTATATTTACGACCATATTGCTACGGCAAATCAGCAATTGCTAAGAGGCGGTATTCATCTGGCGGGATTATTGGACGAAATTTTCTCGTAGAGATGAAGATTCTGATGGTATGTCTGGGCAATATCTGCCGTTCTCCTCTTGCTCATGGTGTTCTCGAACACATGGTAGATGCCAGCGGCCTTGGCTGGGAGATCGATTCTGCAGGAACGGGAAACTGGCATGTGGGCGAAGCCCCCGACCGCCGGTCTATCGCAATAGCCAAAAAATATGGCGTTGACATTTCCAGTCAGTGCTGCAGGCAGTTCAGGCAGCAGGATTTCGATCACTATGATCGAATTTATGTAATGGATCACAACAATTATCAGGATGTTCTACGCCAGGCCCGAACCGATCGCGACCGGAAGAAAGTGGCGCTGTTTCTGCGAGATGATGTTGTTCCCGATCCCTATTACGACGATCTTCAGTTCGATTCGGTTTACAGAATGATCGAGAAGCGTTGCCGGGAATTAATTGAAGATGAATTGACATGAAACGAAAAAAGGAGGCCTGAGCCTCCTTTTTTCGTTGATTTAGCTGATCATTGGATCATCTTCGCCAGCTGCGTAACAGGCAAAGCATTCGCGTATTTTACAACTTCATCCTCTGTGCCGTTCTCCAACTTGAGGGTCAGCAATGACGAGTTCAGCGGAAGCTGGAGGTTAAAAGTGTCCTTGTTTGTTTCCGTGTCGGTTTCTTTCTGGATCAACGCTTTATATCCGGAGATCTTCACCACTTTCTGGCCGGTAGCTGTGCCGGCGAAAGGCAGGGATAAGATCGCATTGATCGATGCCATCAGCGGAGAATTGCTGATAACTTCAAGAGACGCTTTTTTGGCATCCGTACCGTAGTCGCGGTGAATGTACATTCCAATAAAGCCCGAGCTTCCGGTAACGTTATCACTGTCAGCGTTATAGTTTAAAGTCTCCAGCTTTGTCGGCAGAATTTTCAGGACCTCTTTGCTTAATGCGATATCGAGTTCCTGCAAAGCTTGTTGCATCGCAAAACGGGAATCTTCCAGCTTACCTGCGGCATAAGCTGATTTTGCGCTGGCCACATGCTTGTTAAACTCCTGTGCGAAGGTCGTTGCAGACAATACAACGGCAAATATGGTAGTTAAGATCTTTTTCATCGTGGCTTGTTTAATTCTCCCCTAAAGTGTTTTTGATTTTGTCGATATCGATCTGGTTGGCTGCACTGGTCATTTCCTGCTCACTCTTGAAGTTCACGCCTTCAAAAAGTACCATAGATGATTGTCCGAGTGGAACGGAGATCTTATATCCGGAATTCTCGTCATACTCGATAACGGCCTTGTTTCCCTTTACCTGAATGCGCTTCCATTGTTGTTCGCCGTTGGTGGTTTGAGCATAGCCGCTGTTAGCCAGGTACATGTTTATCGCGGATAAAAGCAAAGCGTTGTTGGCAATGGTGATGCTGAACTGCTTGTCGTCTTTCAGGTATTCGCGATGAATGGTTAATCCGGCCCAGCCAAATCCCGTGCTGGTGACCTGGTCCGCTTCTTTTTCGATGGGTAGTCCGGCCACGGTTTCCGGCAACGAAGTCAGTAGTTTATCGCCGATCTTCATTTCCACACCGATCATGGCTTGCTGAATAGCATACCGCGCATCGCTGTAGCTGCCTGCTTTGAACGATGCATCGGCATTGCCCAGGTTCTCGTTGATATCAGGAGCCGCAGCTACCAGTCCGCCGCCACTGGTATTACTTGGATTTTTCCCGTACACTTTACCTCCGCCTGCTTGCCCGGCAGTACCGGCCACGTTACCCGCGCCCGATTGGCTGTTACCTTTGCCATAGATTGCTTCATCGGTCTTTTTATCGACGATCTTTTCGGCAGCTTCCGCAGCTTTTTGTTTGAGTTTTTTAATTAAGCCCTGCGCACTTACGGTGGTAACGCCGAAGAACAGTGTCGCCAGGACGGCCAACATGATTTTCTTCATAACTGGTTTGTTTTAAAGTATATACTAAGTTAAAACGATTAATTGAATTTTGTTTTAACCTTGCTGATAGCGGTTAAAGACGAGGCGATATGA
>DASWXL010000150.1:0-5245 GCA_036405495.1 Sphingobacteriaceae bacterium
TTCGAAAATCCCGTCATTAGTGTCGACGGTTATCGAACGCATGTTTACTTTAAAGTCGCTCGATATGATCGTGGTAATATTATTGATAAGGCCCATGTCGTCGAAACCGGTGATCTGCAATCCGGTCAGGAACGCCAACTCTTTCTGAGATGTCCACTTTGCTTTCACGATGCGGTAGCCATAACTCGACATCAGTTTGGCGGCGTTAGGGCAATTGGTCCGGTGAATTTTAATGCCTTCGTTGACCGTGATGAAGCCGAAAACGTCATCGCCTGGAATCGGGTTGCAGCAATTCGATAATTTATAGTCGATCTTCTGCATATCCTCGCCGATCAGAAGCGTATCACTATCCTTGGCTTTAACCTTTTTCAGCAGGCCTTCGATCTGGGCGCTTTCCTGTTTTTCTATCGAGTGAGTATCCTGGTTCTTCTCTGCGGCGACAAACTCTTTAATGTGCTGCAGGTCAATAGTTCCTTTCGCAACGTTGTAAAACAGGTCCTGCGATGAAGGGAGCTTCAGGTAATAGGTGAGTTTATTAATATTGTCTGAGTTGTAGGTGATCTTCAGCGACTTCATTTTTCGCTCCAGGATCTCTTTGCCGTCTTCGGCGATACGCCTCTTTTCTTCCTTCAAAGATGATTTAATGCGCGACTTCGCCTTTGCAGTTACCACGAACGACAGCCAGTCTTCCTTCGGTGTTTGTTTGCTCGATGTAATGATCTCTACCTGATCACCGTTAAGCAGCTTATAGGATAAGGGAACCAGTTTATGGTTCACTTTTGCACCGATGCAGCTGGCCCCTATGTCGGAGTGGATCTCAAACGCAAAGTCGAGAGCCGTTGCGCCCACCGGTAGTTGCTTCAATGCGCCCTTTGGCGTAAATATGAATATCTCATCCGAAAAGAGGTTCATTTTAAAGTCGTCAAGGAAGTCCAAAGCGTTTGCTTCCGGATTGCTGAGCAGTTCACGAACTTTCTGGATCCACTGGTCCAATCCGCTGTCGGCCGACGACTCTTTGTATTTCCAGTGGGCTGCAAAGCCTTTTTCGGCGATTTCGTTCATTCTGGTAGTACGGATCTGGACCTCTACCCATTGGCCCTTAGGCCCCATAACTGTGGTGTGCAGCGATTCATACCCGTTGGCCTTTGGCGATGATACCCAATCGCGCAAGCGGTCAGGATTGGGGCGGTACAGGTCGGTTACGATCGAGTAAGCTTTCCAGCAATCTGACTTTTCCTGTTCGGGTTTACTGTCAAGGATGATGCGGATAGCAAACAGATCATACACTTCTTCAAACGGAATGCTTTTTTTGCGCATCTTATTCCAGATGGAATGGATTGACTTTGGTCGTCCGTAGACCATCGCTTCAAGGCCTTGCTCTACCAGGATGTCTTTGATAGGTTCGACGAAGTTTTTAACATACAGCTCACGCTCAGCTTTCTTTTCGTTAAGCTTTGTCGCAATGAACTTGTAGGTTTCCGGCTCCATATATTTCATCGAGAGGTCTTCCAACTCCGATTTCATGGCATATAAGCCAAGGCGGTGAGCAAGCGGTGCATAGAGGTAAATGGTCTCCGATGAGATCTTGAGCTGTTTGTCGCGAGGCATAAAATCCATCGTCCGCATATTATGAAGGCGGTCGGCAAGTTTTATCAGGATGACACGCACATCGTCCGCCAGCGTCAGCAGCATTTTGCGAAAGTTTTCCGCCTGCAAAGAACTGTTGTAGTCAAAAACGCCCGAAATTTTGGTCAGCCCGTCAATGATCTTGGCCACCTTCTTTCCGAACTCCCGTTCTATATCTTCTAACGTTATGTCGGTATCTTCAACGACATCATGTAATAAAGCACAAACAATGGAGGTAGTTCCCAGCCCTATTTCCTCGGCAGCTATCTGCGCTACTGCGATAGGGTGATAGATATAAGGTTCGCCCGATTTGCGACGCATATCCTTATGGCTGTCGAGAGCCATATCAAAGGCCCGTCTGATCATCCGCTTATCGCCTTTTTGAAGCGTAGACCGGCAGGCGCGCAAAAGGGCGCGATAGCGCTTCAGGATCTCTTTCTTTTCAGCTTCAAGGTCGATAACTAATTCCTTCATAAACAAATTATAATACCTGCACGTATAAAAACGTTTTGTGGTTACTGCCGGGTTACCTTACGGTAGTAAACAGTATAAAGTAAAAATAAACATGCTGTTGAGTGCAGTATCTAAAAATATGAAAAATTTCGGTTTTTTGGTCATTGCGTGTGTCATTTTGGCGTCTAATGCTGCATTTGCACAAGAAATGCCCGATTCCACTATAAAAGGCAAAAACGATACCATCCGTGTGGCGCTGACGCTGGTTAACGGTGAGCTTATCCCGTGGGTAGCCCTTCAGGAAGTGGTCGTCACCGGGCGACGAAAAATCAGAACGCCCGAAGAACAGGCTAAATTCAACCGGCTACGCTATAATGTGCTTAAAGTGCTTCCCTATGCAAGCTTTGCACGCGACCGCTATGCTCGCCTGAACTCTGATCTTGCCCGAACCACCAATAAAAAGGAGCGTCGCGCATTAGCCAGAGACTGTGAAAGAGAGATCAAGGAAATGTTCAACAGGGAAGTTAAGAAACTGACCATCAGTCAGGGAAAGATCCTGATCAAACTTATAGACCGTGAAACCGGCTTTACCACCTATGAACTGGCCAAAGAAATGAAGGGAGGAATGAATGCCTTTTTTTATCAGTCGGTAGCTCGTATCTTTGGCCATAATCTTAAAGAAAAATACGATCCTCAGCAGGAGCGGGATATTGAGAGTATCATCCAGACATATGGATACGGATACTATCGGTACAATTAGTTAAGAAATGAGCGACAATAGTATTTACCAGTTCACCGTAAAGCGAATAAGCGGTGAAGAGGTAAGTTTGAGTGAGTTTAAGGGGAAAGTCTTGTTAATTGTAAATACAGCCTCAGGCTGTGGTTTTACTCCCCAGTACAGAGAGTTGGAGCAGCTGCGCAAGGATTTCGAAAGCGAAGATTTTGAGATACTGGCATTCCCGTCTAACGACTTTGGCGATCAGGAGCCCTTGCAGGGATCAGCCATTATGAAGTTTTGCAAGATCAATTTCGGAATAAAGTTTTCGGTATTTGATAAAATACATGTTCGCGGGCGCCATGCCCATCCGCTGTACAAATTTTTAAGCGACAAAACTTTAAATCAACACATCAGGTCTAAGCCTAAATGGAACTTTCATAAGTACCTTGTTGACCGCAATGGGGAAGTGACCGATTTCTTCTATCCATTTACCAAACCCGGATCCGGTCGGATCAGGCGCCGTATCACTAAGTTATTACACCAATCAGAATCCGTATCATGAAACTCGACATCCTTGTATTTGCAGCTCATCCTGATGATGCTGAATTAAGTTGTTCCGGAACCATTTTGAAACATGTTGCAGCAGGGAAGAAGGTGGGGATAGTTGACTTTACCAGGGGTGAACTGGGTACCAGGGGTAGTGCTGATCTGCGTGATGAGGAAGCAGCGGCATCGTCAAAGATACTCGGACTTGCCGTCAGGGAGAATTTGCGGATGCGCGACGGATTTTTTGCTAATGATGAAATTCATCAATTACAGCTGATCACTATGCTTCGTAAATATAGGCCGGAGATTGTTCTTTGTAACGCTTTACAAGATCGCCATCCGGATCATGGGAAAGGGTCTGACCTGGCAGTAACATCGTGTTTTTTATCCGGACTGATCAGGATCAGAACCGAACTCGACGGGAGTGCACAGGAAGCGTGGCGCCCCAAACTGGTGCTCCAGTATATTCAGGATAACTATATCAAACCCGACATCCTGGTCGACGTAACCGACTTCTGGGATCAGAAGATGGAAAGCATCCAAGCGTTCAAAAGTCAGTTTCACAGCGATGATTACAATGATCCAAATCAAACTTACATTTCGACTCCTGAATTCCTCCAGGTGATCGATGCCCGGGCACGGGAGCTCGGTAAGGCTATCAGCGCAACGTATGCCGAAGGGTTCACTTCCAAGAAGCTGCTGGGCGTAGAGAGTTTATTTGACCTGGTCTAGCGCTATTTGTTTTAGCATCCCGCCTCGAATAACCGCTACGGTGTTCATTCATTAAGTTCTTGTTATTATTTACTTAGGCTATTGTTAACCTGGTTGCCGTCTGAGCGGCAATTCAGGTACGAGCATCGAACAAGGTATAACCTGAGAAAAAGTGCAGGGGAAACAAAAAGCCCCGGTTAACCGGGGCGTTCAGATCAGAATTCTCTGATGATCTTTTCCATGATGCTTAATCCGGCATCCACATGTTGTTTTTCCAGGATAAGGGCAGGCCGGAAGCGGATGGTCTGGTTGCCGCAGCCGAGGAACATGACGTTGTTCTCCATTCCTTTTTTAACAAACTTATCACGCATTTCCTTATTTGGAAAGTCGAAAGCGGTAAGAAGTCCGCGTCCTCGCACATTGGAGACTTTATCGCTTTTCTCAGCAATCTTCTGCAGACTTTCCTGCAGGTAGTTTCCTACCGTTTCGGCGTTTTCAAGCAGGCTGTCCTCTTCAATGATCTCCATGATTTTCGATGAACGTACCATGTCTACCAGGTTTCCGCCCCAGGTCGAGTTGATGCGCGAAGGTACCCGGAAAACGTTGGTTTCGATCTCGTCCACCTTGGCCCCGGCAAGGATACCGCACACCTGCATTTTTTTGCCAAATGCAACGATATCCGGACGGGCATTAACGCCGAAGTGTTCGTGCGCCCAAAATTTTCCGGTTAAGCCAACGCCTGTCTGCACCTCGTCATAGATCAGGAAGCAGTCATTCTCATCAGCAAGGGTTCGGAGCTGTTCTAAAAATTCAGGCCGGACATGGTTATCGCCGCCTTCCGATTGGATCGGTTCGATCAGGATCGCACAGATGTCATCTTTGTTATCTTCAAATGCCTGTTTGATCTGCGCGATCGATAACGCTTCCCGTTGCTTCAGGTCCTCATAATTCGCATCTGAATATGGGAATTTGATTTTCGGCAACGACACCCGCGGCCAGTCGAACTTTGCGAACCATTTGGTTTTGTCGGGCAGCGTATTCGTTAAGCTGAGTGTGTATCCTGAACGCCCGTGGAATGCCTGTTCGAAGTGGATCACTTTGAGGCCCCGTTCTTTTGTATGGCCTTTCTGGAAGTTTTTCTGAACCTTCCAGTCCATCGCTGTTTTAATTGCATTCTCGACTGCCAGTGCA
>DASWXL010000151.1:0-22368 GCA_036405495.1 Sphingobacteriaceae bacterium
ACCTGAACCAGGTGATCAGGGGATGTATTTACCTTACCGCCTCTTTCCTGACCGCCTATATTGTAGTTACGGTTGCCGAGTATTATGGCAACTTCGATCCGGCTGTCCGCACGGCCTTGTTTTATTTCTTCATTCTGTTGAACGGCTTCATTCTTACCAAATGGATCGCCATACCGCTTTTGTCGTACTACCGGCTGGGAAAAACCATCAGTTACGAACAGGCGTCGGTCATTATCGGTCAGCATTTCCAGCCCGTGAGGGATAAACTGCTGAATACGCTTCAGCTGAAGAAGCTGGCCGACGAGAACCCTCAACAGCGGTCGCTGATCGAGGCGAGCATTGACCAGAAGATCGCAGAACTGAAGCCGGTTCCCTTCACCTCAGCGGTCAGGATCAAGGAGAACCGCCGCTACCTGAAATATGCCGGAATACCGCTGGGCGTCATCATTCTGATCGGCTTAACAGCGCCCTCCATTTTCAGTGAAAGTACCGAACGGTTGCTGAAGCACAATCAGCGGTTCATCAAAAAGGCACCGTTCCAGTTTGTGGTGCTTAACAAGTCGCTAACAGCGGTGCAGGGTGATGATCTTGTTCTCGAAGTGAAACTGAGGGGTAACGAAATTCCGGATGAGGTCTACCTGCAGGACGGCCCCAACACTTTCCGGCTGGAAAAGGAAAATATCGTACGGTTCAAACACACGTTCAAAAATCTGCAGGAAAACAAAACGGTCAGGCTCACTGGCGGAACATTCTCTTCTGACGAATATCTGATCGAGGTAAGGCGTAAACCGTCCCTGCTCAATTTCGATGCGCACCTGGATTATCCGGCCTACCTGAACCGCAAGAACGAAACCATTGACAATGCAGGCGACCTGACCGTCCCCGCCGGAACGAAAATCACCCTGAAGCTTCACGCGCAGAATGCCAACAGCCTGGAATTTCAGGCAGGCAAAAGAACGGCACGGATAGCTCCCGATAATAGCGACCTGTTCACATACAGTTTCAGGGCCATGGAGAATTCAGACTATCGTATCAGGCCTTTAAATAATGAGGTACAGAATGCGGATGCCTCTCAATATCAGCTTCGCGTGATCCCCGACCTGCATCCCGTGATCACAGTGAATGAGAAGCGGGATTCTGTCAGCAGCAACGTGCTTTACTTCGTAGGTCAGGTTAGCGACGATCACGGATTTTCGCGACTGAACTTTCACTACCGCATTTTAGGCAACAACAAGGCTCAGCGAACGTCCACGAAAGCCATTTCATTCGATAAGAATGCCATTCAGAGTAACTTCTTCCACGTGTGGAATGCAAACGACCTGAATGCCGCCCCCGGTGAGCAGATCGAGTATTACTTTGAGGTGTTCGACAATGACGGCGTACATGGCGCCAAGGCGGCACGGTCGCAAGTAAAGGTGCTCAGGCTGCCGACAGAGCGGGAACTCGATCAGCGCCTGGAAGCCGGAAGCCGCTCGGTGAAGCGGAAAATGGAAGATGCCATCCGTAAGGCCGGGCAGATCGAAAAGGAGGCCAAACGTTTGAACCAGGACCTCCTACAAAAGAAAAACCTCACGTACGACGAGAAGAAGCAGGTAGAGCAGCTGTTACAGAAGCAAAAGGAGTTTGATGTGCTGGTTAAGGATATCCAAAAGGAAAACCAGCAGAACGTATCCGACCGGCAGGAGTCGCGCGAACAACGTGAGGAGATCATGGAGAAACAGCGCCAGATCGAAGACCTGTTCAATAACGTTCTGGATGAAAAAACACGCGAGATCCTGCGAAACATCGAACGCCTGCTGGAAGAGAACAATAAGAACATGACGCAGCGCGAGCTCTCCAAAATGCACATGGATAATAAGTCGGTACAGAAGGAACTCGACCGGATCCTGGAGCTCTACAAGCAACTTGAGTTCGACCAGAAGATGGCAGAAAGTATCGACAAGCTTCAGAAAATGGCTGAGGAACAGCAAAAACTCAGTGAGCAAACCAGGTCAAAGAAGCAGGACCAGCAACAGCTTAAAGACAAGCAGGATGAGCTGAAGAAGGATTTCCGAGACCTTGAAAAGGACCTGAAAGAACTGGAGAAGAAAAATGAGGAGCTGAGCGAACAAAATGATTTCCGGAACCCCGAAAAGGAACAGCAGCAAATTGAGCAGCAGCAGGATGAGAGCAGCAAAAATCTGGAGAACAAGAATATGAATAAAGCCGCCGAAAACCAGCAAAAGGCGGCGGAACAGATGCAGCAGCTTGCACAACAGCTGGAAAGCATGCAGCAGCAGAATGAAATGCAGCAGAATGAGATCAACCAGCATCAGCTCCGTGAGATACTCGACAACCTCGTTACCTCTTCCTTTGATCAGGAAAAGGTAATGCAGGAACTGAAGAACATTAATTCGAACGACCCCGGCTACACCGCACTGGCGCAAAAGCAAAAGGATATTCAGGACAACCTGAAGATGATCGAAGACAGCCTGTATTCGCTGAGCAGGAAAGTGCCGCAGGTCGAATCGGTGGTAAATAAAGAGGTCCAGGCCATCAACCGGAATATCGGCCAGGCCCTTGAGAACCTGTCGGAGCGCCGTACAGCACAAGCCAACCGCAACCAGCAGTTTGCCATGACCTCCATTAACAACCTGGCCTTGATGCTAAGCGAAGTGTCCGAGCAGCTGCAGCGGGCCATGAAGAACGCAAAGTCCGGCGGCAAGGGTGGCCGGCAAAGCCTTTCTCAGCTGAGTAAGATGCAGGAACAGCTGAACAGGAACATGCAACGCGCCCGTGAACAAATGCAAAAGGAAGGAATGCAACAAAACCAGCCCGGACAGCGTCAGGGTAAAGGTCTGATGAGCGAACAGCTGGCTAAGATGGCACGCGAACAACAGCTGATCCGCCAGTCGCTGCAGGAAATTAATCGCGACCTAAACAAAGACGGCAAAGGCGGGTTAGGTAATTTAGATAAATTGATGAAAGAAATGGAACAAACGGAAACTGATCTCGTAAACAAACGGATCAGGCAGGAAACGCTGATCCGTCAGCAGGATATCCTGAGCCGTCTTCTGGAAGCCGAAAAAGCCGAACGCGAACGAGAGCAGGACAATAAGCTGGACAGTAAAGAAGGCCGTGATTTTGCTCCTGACTACAATATCATCCTGCAGGAATACCAAAAAATGAAGCTCAGAGAAACGGAATTACTGAGAACGGTTCCGCCTTCGCTGAACTCATTTTATAAAAATAAAGTTGGAGATTATTTTAAATTCTTAAATTCGGGGAAATAATATGTCACATAGCGGCGTAGATATATCAGATAATGAAATCCTGTATACCCTGCAGCTTCCATCCGAGATGGAAAGCCTGGTTACGGTAGAGAACTTTTTGGACAACCTTAAAGAGGAATACAACATCCCCGAAGACACGTATGCAAACATCCTTACCTGCCTGAGCGAAGCGACCATCAACGCGATCGTACATGGCAACGGACAGGATAAGAACAAAAAGGTCTATATCAACCTGGAGATCATTGAAGGCAAACGAATGATCTTTGACATTGCCGACGAAGGTGAAGGATTCGATTTCAATAACCTTCCGGACCCTACGGCGCCAGAGAACCTCGAAAACCTCACCGGACGCGGTGTTTTCATTATCAAACATCTAGCCGATCAGGTTATATTCAACTCCAAAGGAAATGAAGTTGAGCTACACTTCAAGATTTAATGCCTCGTTTACCTGTTCATTTCTTTTCTGAAGACATAACCTTTACCCTGAAGCAGAAAGAATTTGTCCGCAACTGGATAAATCAAACCATCATTTCTGAAGGTTACCGCCTGAATGAGCTGACGTTTATCTTCTGCAGCGACGAATACCTACTGAACATCAACCGCGAGTATCTTAACCACGATACCTATACCGATATCATCACCTTCGACAACAGTGAAACAGAAGGTGAGATCACCGGCGACATCTTTATCAGCGTCGAGCGGATCAGGGAAAATGCCGCCAAATTCAAGGTATCGCCTACGGATGAGCTGCACCGCGTGATTATTCACGGCACATTACATCTTCTGGGCTACCCGGACAAATCCAAAGCGGAGAAAGCGCTCATGACCCAAAAGGAAGATGAATACCTGTTGAAGCGCACAAAGGCGTTTGTTGAAAAGTAGGCAGCCAACGCCGTTATTGTCGCCAAAAACACATGTTTTTACTACCGTCCGCCTATTCCAAATTCAAATATGTACTTTTGCAGATTATTTTAACCTGAGTTTTTTGTTATAAAAGCAGGTTATAGGCAGGCCGGGCGGCAGTTAAGTATCCGCCTGCCAAACAGGATCTATATTAAGAGCAACGTGAGCATACTATCAACTGAAGAACTGGGACATTCATTTCACGACAAATGGCTATTCAGAAGCCTTTACTTCGGCATCGGCCGGGGCGACAGGATAGCGCTTGTCGGCATTAACGGTTCCGGCAAATCGACACTTTTAAAGATTCTGTCCAATAAGATCATTCCTACCGAAGGAAAAGTGGTCAAAGAGCGCGACCTGAGGGTTGGCTACCTTGAACAGGAGCCGCAATTCAATGAGGCTTCCACTATAAGCGACTTCATCTACTCCATTGACAATAAGCAACAGCAGCTCATCCGAGAATATGAAGAACTAACGGCACAGGAGCATCCCGACCAGCAGAAACTTAACAAGCTGATGGACGAGCTCAGCCAGCAGAATGCGTGGGAATATGAATATCAGATCAGGAACATTCTGTCAAGGTTAGGGATCAGCCGGTTCGACCAGCAGATATCCACCCTGTCGGGCGGTCAGCGGAAGAGGCTCTCCCTCGCAAAGCTGCTCATTGACGACCCTGATGTGTATGTTCTTGATGAGCCAACCAACCATCTTGACATTGAAACCATCGAATGGCTGGAGAGTTACCTGACATCAGGCCAGAAAACACTTATCCTGGTAACGCACGACCGCTATTTTCTGGATAATATCTGCAACCAGATCATGGAACTGGACCGCGGAAAGATCTTTACATATAAAGGCAATTACAGCTACTTCCTGGAAAAGAAGGCCGAACGTGAGGCTACCGTGCAGGCTGAATTTGAAAAGAACAAGAACTTATGGCGGCGCGAACTGGAATGGATGCGCCGGCAGCCAAAGGCGCGTACAACCAAATCGAAATCGCGCATAGACGCTTTCCATGATCTGGAAAGCAAAACAAAAGGAATTAAGAGCAACAGCAATGTTGAACTTTCGGTTACCGTATCGCGCCAGGGAAACAAGATCCTCGAGCTTGACAATATAAGCAAGAGCTTTAATGGCCATCAGATCCTCGACGGCTTCAGCTACATCTTTAAGAAGGGAGACCGTATCGGTGTTGCAGGCAGAAACGGCACGGGTAAATCTACGCTGTTAAATATACTGACCGGCACCCTTTCGCCGGATCATGGCGAAGTAACCACAGGAGAAACTACCGTGTTTGGGTACTACCGTCAGGGCGGACTCGAATTCGACGGAAGCGACCGCGTGATCGATGTTGTTAAAAGCGTAGCGGAATACATTACAATGGCTGATGGCAAGACCATTTCAGCATCACAGTTATTAAATCACTTCCTTTTCCCTCCTGCCCGTCAGCATGATTTCGTTCATAAACTCAGCGGAGGTGAAAAGAAACGACTGCAACTAATGCGGGTTCTGATGAAAAACCCGAACTTCCTGATACTGGACGAGCCGACCAACGATCTGGATATTGACACCTTGAACGTTCTGGAAGACTTCCTTATCAGCTATTCAGGCGTATTGGTCCTGGTATCGCACGATCGTTATTTAATAGATAAGCTGACCGATCAGCTGTTTATTTTCGACAACAGCAGCGCAGTAAGGATCTTTTCAGGAAACTATACCGATTACCGACTGGAGGAAGAAGAAAAGAAGGCAGCTGCTAAAACCACCGTAGAAAAACCTTCTGCCGGCGAGCCGAAAGAAAAAGAAAAGAAAGCGACTAAAAAACTAAGCTATAAAGAAGAACGAGAACTGAACGAACTCGAAACAGCAATCAATGAACTGGAAGAACAGATCCGAAAAACCTCTGACGAATTAAACTCCGGTACAATGGATCATGTTAAACTAAATGAGCTGTCGAAAGAAATAAAAGCGCTAAACGAAGCGCTGGAAATGAAAACACTCCGATGGATGGAATTATCGGAATTAAAAGAATCGTAGGCGTTATTCGTTATAGTAAATACCTTTCCATGTTCCACGTGGAACATGGAATAAAGAGTGTAAAATCTATTATACGTTCCACGTGGAACAATTGAAATATGTTTAAGAAATACGATGTAATTGTTGTTGGAGCCGGACATGCGGGCTGTGAGGCAGCTGCGGCTGCTGCAAATCTTGGATCAAGCGTCTTGCTGATCACCATGAACATGGGTACGATAGCCCAGATGAGCTGTAACCCCGCCATGGGAGGCGTTGCCAAAGGACAGATCGTTCGTGAGGTGGACGCTATGGGTGGTTACTCTGGTATTATTACCGACAAAACCACTATTCAGTTTCGCATGCTGAACCGCTCTAAAGGTCCGGCTATGTGGAGCCCACGGGCACAGAATGACCGGATGCGCTTTGCTGAGGAATGGCGGTTGGCATTAGAACATACACCAAATGTCGATTTCTGGCAGGATATGGTGAGCGGACTTCTTGTAAAAGGAGATAAAGTAGTCGGGGTTCGCACTTCCATTGGAATAGAGATCGAAGCTGAATCGGTTGTATTAACAAACGGCACTTTCCTGAATGGCATTATCCATATCGGTGAGAAGCGCTTCGGTGGTGGCCGTACAGGTGAGCGATCGGCAACCGGATTGACGGAGCAACTTATAGAGCTGGGCTTTGAAAGCGGTAGAATGAAGACCGGAACCCCTCCCCGTGTGGATGGCCGTACGCTGGATTATTCAAAGATGGAGGAACAGTGGGGAGATGAAGAACGTGGGCGTTTCTCATTTACCGACGTAGAACTGCCGCAGGAACAGCGATGCTGCTGGATTACGTACACCAATGCTGAAGTACATGAAACACTAAAGGAAGGCTTTGAAAAATCACCGATGTTTACGGGTCGGATCAAGGGTCTCGGACCACGCTACTGTCCGTCCATAGAGGACAAGATCAACCGGTTCGCTGAACGGGAACGTCACCAGATCTTCGTTGAACCGGAAGGCTGGAACACCGTCGAGATCTATGTCAACGGATTTTCAACCTCGCTGCCGGAAGATGTACAGTATCGTGCACTAACCAGGATCCCGGGGTTTGAGAATGCGAAAATGTTCAGACCCGGGTATGCTATCGAATATGATTACTTCCCGCCTACCCAACTTGATCTGACGCTTGAAACAAAACAGATTAAAAATCTATTCTTTGCCGGACAGATCAACGGAACGACAGGATACGAGGAAGCGGCATGTCAGGGCTTCATCGCCGGCATTAATGCGCATCAGAAAGTAAATGATAAACATGAGCTGATCCTTAAAAGGTCTGAATCATATATAGGTGTTCTGATCGATGACCTCGTAACGAAAGGGACTGAGGAACCTTACCGGATGTTTACATCAAGAGCCGAACACAGGCTGCTGCTTCGTCAGGATAACGCTGATATCCGCTTATCCCCTATTGGCCACGAGTTAGGTTTGATCAGTGATGAGCGACTGGCTAAGGTGGATACGAAAGTACAGGACGCAGCGCATATTGTGAACTACCTGAAGACCCGGTCAGTGGACGCATCGCAGATCAACGGCCTGCTTGAAGAACTGGGGACATCTCCGCTTACGCAAAATGTCCGCCTGTTTCAGATCCTTTCACGCCCGCAGGTCGAGATCAGCGATCTGAGGAAGGTCGACAGTGAGCTCGACACGCTTCTGGCAAAGTACAATACTGAAACGATCGAAGAAGCGGAGATCAAAGTGAAGTACGACAGTTACTTTGAGAAGGAGTTCGAAATCGTCAATAAGATGAAACGCATGGAAGACCATGAGATCAATCCGGAGTTCAACTACCACTCACTTGTGTCCTTGTCAAAAGAAGCACGCGAGAAACTGATGCGGATCAAACCGAGAACTTTGGGGCAGGCATCGCGGATTTCAGGAGTTTCGCCATCAGATATCTCCGTTTTAATGATCCATATGGCAAAATAGCAGTTAAAAATCTGACTTTCAGGCTATTAAATGCGACTAAAATAAAAGCTGTATAAACGACTATTTTTAAAGCCGCATACATCTGAATCATTTTTTCACAAAAACCCGTTAAAGGGCTTAAAAATGAGTAAAAATCAAAATCAATACAATTGGTTAAAAATCTTAACCGGATCTTACGTTCTGACGATGCTGATCGCATGTGCCAGCGTGCAATCCCCTACCGGGGGGCCAAAAGATGTCCAGCCGCCAAAAGTGATAAGCGAAGAACCGAAGAACCTGACAAGGAACTTTAAAAGCAAAACCATTGAACTTGGATTTGACGAACTCGTTAAGCTTACTAACACGGCCACTGAGATCAGTATATCTCCGGCACTGGATGTGTTACCCACTTTCAAGATCAGGAAAAATTTCCTCGACATCACATTCGAAGATACACTTGAAAAAAATACCACTTACACCATCAACTTCGGTAAAGCCGTGGGCGACGTGAACGAAAATAATATCCTGAAGAATTATACCTACGTGTTCTCCACAGGCGACAAGATCGATTCACTATCTATATCGGGTAAGGTAACGAGTGCCCTTACACAGGAGAGCCTCCAGGATGTCACCGTATTCCTACTTCCCGTACGGCAGGATACGTTGTTCGGCAAGAAACGAGCGAGCATCTTTACGAGCACCGATTCCTCGGGCAACTACAGTATAAAGAACCTGAGAGAAGATACGTATCGTGTATATGCTCTGAAGGAACAAACGGGAGGCAACCGTATCTATAACGGCACCAATGAGGAGATAGGCTTTGTTACTGAACCTGTTAAGCTTACTAAGGACACCGCAAACGTCAACATACAGGTATTCAAAGAGGTTCCGGAACGACTGGCCTTTACGGAACGAAAAATAGAGGGCGACGGTCGTATCACGCTGATTCTGAATAAGCCGGCACAAGATCCGGGAGTAAAGATCACTGACCCGGTTGCACTGGATGCCAGGAAGGTAACAGAATTTACGGCGAACAGGGACTCGGCACTGATGTGGATCCCTGAAATGACCTTCGACTCCCTGCAGGTAGCCTTAACGGATACCGGAAGAAACATGGACACCGTCATGCTGCGCCGAAACAAACGGGATACTTATACACGAAACATATTTATAACGGAAAATACGACAGGCGGGCGACTAAAGCCCGGAACCGATCTGATGCTGACCACTTCAACACCTGTAACCAGTTTCGACGCACAGCAATTCAGCCTGCTGCAGGACTCCGTTGCGGTGAACGGCATTCAGGTAACCCGGGTGAACGGTTCGACGCGCAAATTCAGCGTAAAATACCCGTGGAGAAGTGAACGAAACTATGAACTTAACATCAGCGAAGGGGCGTTCACCGACCTGTACGGCACAAAATCAAAGGCTTCCGTAAAAACATTTACGCTGGATGACCCGGAGAACTATGGCAACCTGACAGTACAGGTGAAGGCACCGGATACGACTACTTCTATCCTGGTGCAGCTCCTCAACAACCAGGATGAGATCCTCCGGACAGATAGTGTTCCCCCTTCCGGACGCATCCAATACATAAGTTTCCCGGTTGGCAAGTACATGCTTCGTTTTGTCTATGACATCAACAAAAACGGAAAGTGGGATACCGGAAGTGTTAGAGAAAAGCGGCAACCCGAAAAGGTCTTCAACTATCAAAAAACGCTGGCACTGAGGCCAAACTGGGATATTGAAGAACCGGTTACTATTCCCCCGGCTCAGTAAACCAGGAAGAATACATCACATACCGGCCGGGCAGATTCTTAAGCAACAGGATCTGCTCTTCTGTTACCGGCTTGATCTTCCTTGCCGGCGCACCGGCGTATAAATAACCCGACTCGCAGATCGTATTGGACAGCACGATAGCCCCGGCGGCGATAATGCAGAATTCCTCAACAACAGCGTGATCCATCACAATAGCGCCCATGCCAACAAGCACATTATCTTTCAACGTGCATCCATGTACCAGCGCATTATGTCCGATTGAAACATTATTTCCGATGTTCGTCGGCGCAGTCTCATAGGTACAATGGATCACTGCACCGTCCTGAATATTGGTATTATTTCCTATACGGATATAGTTAACATCGCCGCGGATAACGGCATTGAACCACACGGAACACTTATCCCCCATCGCCACATCACCAACGATGGTGGAGTTTTCAGCAATGAAGCATTCATTACCCCACTGCGGGGACTTTCCTCTAACAGGTAAAATAACTGGCATAAAATAATCTAAAAAACAGTATCATCCGGTTGCTCAGCATGAACCTCATAGTCGGTCGTATAATGCAGGCCCCGGCTCTCTTTCCTTAACATGGCGGCCTTTACCACTATATAGGCATTCTGTATAACATTCCGGAGCTCACAAAGCTTTACCGATAACTTGGTCTTTTTATAAAATCCTTCCGTCTCGTCGTACAACAGGCCGAGCCGCCTCATGGCCCGCTCAAGACGGAAGTCAGAACGAACGATACCTACATAATCACTCATCACCTTTTGCGTTTCACGGAGGTTGTGAGTAACTAAAATGTCCTCGTTAGAGAGTTGAGTATCGGTCTCATCCCATTCAGGAATATCTCCCGGAATATCGAAATGTTCGAAGTTCCGCACAGCGTCGACATATATGCGGTGTGCAAAAACGGTAGCTTCAAGCAGCGAATTGGAAGCAAGACGATTAGCGCCATGTAAGCCTGTTGAAGCACACTCGCCGCAGGCGTATAAACGATCGATCGACGATCGTCCGTATTCATTTACCATAACCCCGCCGCACATATAATGGCATGCAGGTGTTACCGGAATCATATCCCTGGTCATATCAATACCAATGGAGAGACATTTGGCATAAATATTCGGAAAGTGACTGAGTATCTCGTCCTTAGAACGATGACGAATATCAAGATAAACAAAATCGTCGCCTGACTTCTTCATCTCGGAGTCTATCGCACGCGCGACAATGTCTCTCGGGGCGAGTGAACCACGCTGATCGTATAAGTGCATGAATTCATGCCCGTTCCGATTCTTGAGTACACCACCGTAACCACGGACAGCCTCCGAGATCAGAAAGGACGGATATTCTCCCGGATTGTACAAGGCCGTTGGATGGAACTGGATAAACTCCATATTGCGGACCTTGCCTTTTGCACGATAGACCATCGCAATACCATCGCCGGTAGCGATAACCGGATTAGTTGTATTTGAATAAATATGGCCTGCACCTCCCGACGCCATCACTGTAACCTTCGCGGTGATCTTTTCCACAGCATTACTTTGCGTGTTCAATGCATAAATACCAAAGCAAGTGATGTCCTTTGTTCCTTTGTCGACAAAAACACCTAAATGATGCTGCGTGATCAGCTCAACAGCGAAATAGTGTGTTAATAACTCGATATTCGGATTCTCCTGGATCTTTTCCAAAAGGGCCCGCTCGATCTCAAAACCGGTAATATCCTTATAATGAAGTACCCTGTGTTCTGAGTGACCACCTTCCTTCGCCAGGTCATAGAAGCCATGATGAGTCTTGTCAAATGAAGTACCGTAATCAATGATCTCCTGAATACGGTCCGGACCTTCCTTAACAACGATCTCAACAACCTTTTTATCACATAATCCATCACCTGCGATGAGTGTATCTCGTATGTGTTTGTCGAAAGAATCCTCTTTATCCACAACTACAGCAACCCCGCCCTGGGCGTACTTCGTGTTCGATTCATCGGCGCTCGCCTTCGTAACTATAAGAACTTTACCATGTTTGGCAGCCTTCAGAGCAAAACTCAGCCCGGCAATTCCTGAACCAACCACTAAGAAATCAACATTCCTCATGAACAAAAATTAAATAATCAGTACGCGTTAGGTCAACAATGTTAATAACCGACATAAAGATGTTAATTTTGTTGTGTTGAACGTTGAATAAATTTTCCAAATGCGGATAACTACCTATTTCAGGACCAAAATCAGTGATTTTTGAGAAAGTTATCCGACTGTAAAAATGAGTTGTTCCACATTTTCGGGAACAATAAAAAGTGAACAGGAAAAGTTTGAATTAAAAATTTGGAGATTTCACAGAATTGAGAATCAATCAACTAAAAACTTTACACTGTTGAGAAGTTGTGGATAAAAAGGTGAAAACAAAATAATCAAAAATTAGTTTGCCCACTTCTTCACATAACTAACATGCTAATAAACCATAGGATTCTCTTTTTAAAAAGAATTAATATTATTTGAAGCGTTGATAATTGGATACTTTTGAGCGTCGATTAAATGAAGATTTTTGAAGAAATAAATATGAAGGGTTTCGTTGACGAACCCATTGATCCGACCCTGGATCTTTTTGATGAGATAGAACGATTAAAGAAAGAAAAGAATGCTGTTGTACTGGCCCACTATTATCAGGAACCTGATATACAGGACGTTGCAGATTATATCGGCGACAGTCTTGGTTTGTCTCAGGAGGCTGCCAAGACCGATGCAGACATTATCGTATTTGCCGGTGTACACTTCATGGCCGAAACGGCAAAGATCCTGTCTCCGAACAAGAAGGTCCTTTTACCGGATCTGAAAGCGGGATGCTCCCTGTCAGACAGCTGTCCGCCACACCTGTTTGCCAAATTCAAGGAGAAATACCCGGATCACATTGTGATCACCTATGTGAATTGTACGGCGGAACTGAAGGCGCTGAGCGATATCGTTTGTACTTCAACCAATGCCGTCCAGATCGTGGAAAGCCTTCCGAAGGATCAGAAGATCATTTTTGGCCCCGACCGGAACCTGGGAGCGTATATCTCGAAGAAGACCGGCAGGGATATGGTGTTGTGGAACGGTGCATGTATGGTACATGAAATATTCTCGCAGCAGCGGATCCTCAAACTGAAGGAGCAGCATCCTAACGCCAGATTCATAGCCCACCCTGAATGTGAGGATGTGGTATTGAAGATGGCAGATTACATAGGGTCGACAACCGGCTTGCTGAAGTACACCATCAATGATTCTGCGAAGGAATTTATCGTGGCGACCGAAAGCGGAATTATCCACCAGATGCAGAAAGCAAATCCCGATAAGGTGTTCATTCCGGCTCCGCCAAACAACTCATGTGCCTGCAATGATTGTCCGCACATGAAACGCAATACACTGGAGAAGCTTTACCTGTGTATGAAAAATGAACTTCCGGAGGTTTCTGTACCGATGGATGTGATATTAAAAGCGAGAAAGCCGATCGAGCGGATGCTGGAGATCTCGGCGCAGATGGGATTGTAAATTATTGGTTTTTCGCCTATTAGCGGTCGCCTTTCAGTTTTCAGTTTTTTGACTTTTGAATTTTACCTTTTGACTTTGTAAGAATGTTTGAAAATAAAGGACGTACGGAAATAGAGAACCTTGGTGAATTTGGTTTGATCGATCATCTGACCAGTGCTGTTAAGATACAGAATGATACCACAATAAAAGGAATCGGTGATGATTCCGCGGTTCTGGACTTTTCGGGCAGGAAGACCCTTATTTCAACAGATCTTTTATTGGAAGGGGTACATTTCGATCTGGCTTATACTCCGCTTAAGCATCTGGGGTATAAGGCGGTGCAGGTTAACCTGAGCGATATTTATGCCATGAACGGCGTGGCCACGCAGGTTACATTCTCCATAGGGATCTCCAACCGCTTTTCACTGGAAGCTCTCGAGGAGTTGTATCAGGGAGCATTGATCGCCTGCGAAAAATACAATGTTGACCTTATAGGCGGCGACACATCGTCTTCAAAACAGGGTCTGGTGATCAGCGTCACCAGCATTGGTTATGCCCATGAAAAGGATATCTGTTATCGTAATGGCGCTCAGGAGGGTGATCTGATCTGTGTTTCCGGAGATCTGGGAGCGGCTTACATCGGTTTGCAGTTGCTTGAACGTGAAAAGCTGGTATACCTTGAAAATCCGAATATTCAACCCGATCTGGAGGGTAAGGATTACATCGTTGAGCGGCAGCTGAAACCTGAAGCCAGGAAAGATATTACCGAAGTGTTAAGGTCGCTCGATATAAAACCGACCGCCATGATCGACGTTTCCGATGGCTTGTCTTCAGATATTATGCACATCTGCAAGCAGTCGAAGAAGGGTTGTAACCTGTATGAGGAAAAGATCCCTATCGATCCGATGACCTATGATACGGCTCGCCAGTTCGGGATCGATCCCACGGTTTGCGCATTAAGCGGAGGCGAGGATTATGAGCTGCTGTTCACTATAAAACAGAGCGATTACGATAAGATCAAACATAATGCAGACATTTCCATTATCGGCCATATTACCGATGAGGCTGCCGGTTATCAGCTGATCTCCAAGTCAGGCAATGTACACGAGCTGAAGGCGCAGGGATGGAATGCGTTTAAGAAGCAGTAGGTCGGGTAGCTTTCTCTGACAGGCTTGCTTAAAGACTCTTCAGGGCGAGATCTGCAACGCGTTCTGCCACTTGGCTTCCCATGGCTACTCCCATTCCGTTGCACCTGGCTGCGCAGAAGATATTTGGTTGAACTTCATCAATAATAGGCTTCAGTTCATCGCCGAAGGCCATTATTCCGCTCCAGCGCGTATCCACTTCGTAGGGCTGCCCCGGCAGGATGACGGTTCTCAAAAGATATTCGAGTCTCTCCTGAACGGCATGGGTGGTCTCCAGTTCCCTGGTTTCCTCTGCTCTGAAGTCGATATTTCGCCCCCCACCCAGTAAGATGCGGTTACCCACATTCCGAAAGTAATAGTAACCTTTGTCGTAATGAAATGATCCTTTTATTTTCAGTGCTGATAACGGCCTGGTGATGAGTACCTGTCCCCGCCCGGGTACGATATTAAGTTCAGGAAAGAAATCTGACGTAAACGCATTGGTGGCGAGTATCAGCTTTTTAGTGTTAAAATATTGCGCGGTTGTCTGCAGTCTGACACCGCCGTTCTCATTAAAAAAGTTGATAAGTTTGCAATTATTGAACACGAGCACGCCGAGACCCTGCACTTTTGCGAGCAGGGCATGCATCATTTTACCGGTGTCTATCTGTCCTTCGTACTTATTCTCAATTAATGCTGATATGCCGGAAAAGCCGAAGTCAGCAATTTTTTCATTCTGCACTGAATAAATGTCAGCTTTTCCGATAACAGGTTCGAGAAGTTTGTTGAAGTATGTAATTTTATCAATACACTTTCCGGCGATCTCGGTCTCATCGTTTCTGAACACTTCGAAGCCGCCGAGCGCCTGGTAGTCTAAAGCCGGATCCCCCAGGTTCTTCCGTAACTTTTGCAATCCTTTCCACCGGAGTTCCACTACTTCCAGCAGCTCATTTTCAGGAGTAGTTTCCAGTTCGTCTATAACCTCCGAAATGCTGCCAAAACATGCAAAACCAGCGTTTTTCGTACTTGAGCCGCTGGGAAGGAAACCTGCTTCAAGAACCGCGATATTGAGTGACGGATCTGTTTGCTTAAGATGCAGTGCGGCTGTAAGTCCGACGATACCGCTGCCCACAACCACCACGTCATAAACGGGTAAAAAGGATGCCTGCTCCCAGTAAGAAAAAGTGCTTTTCCCTGCCATACTTTAAAGGTAAATTATTTGTTAGTACTTTTATAGGGTACGCTTTTTGAAATACACCTGTATAAAACTTAAGAAATGGGATTATTACTTTTTATTGTCATTGCAGTAGTGAGCTTTATTGTGCAATGGCGTTTCAAGAAAAAATTTAAGCACTATTCGGAGATCGCGTTGAGTTCGGGCATGACCGGACGGGACATCGCCGAAAAAATGCTGCACGATAACGGTATTTATGATGTCAAGATCTTGTCGGCCGAAGGCCGTTTATCCGACCATTATAATCCGGCAGACCGGACCGTAAATTTAAGTCCGGAGGTTTATCATGGCCGCAGTATCGCCGCTGCTGCAGTTGCGGCACACGAGTGCGGACACGCAGTTCAGCATGCGAAAGCTTACTCATGGCTTCAATTCCGTTCATCAATGGTGCCGATCGTAAGCGTGGCCTCTAACCTGCTGCAATGGGTGTTCATGCTGGGTATCTTTATGGCTGCAAGTTCAATGGGCTATACATTATTGCTGATCGCTTTCGGAGCGATGGTTGTAGTGACACTTTTCAGCGTGGTAACTTTGCCGGTTGAATTTGATGCCAGCAACAGGGCATTGGCGTGGTTGAATACCAACAGAGGAATTATGCAGACCAGCGTTGAACATGCCGGTGCAAAGGATGCTTTATGGTGGGCAGCGATGACTTACGTAATTGCAGCTTTAGGTTCTATCGCTCAGCTTCTGTACCTGGCCATGATGCTGTTTGGCGGACGCAGCGAAGACTAATCACGCTGTATAATAGCATAAAAAAGCCACGCAAAACGCGTGGCTTTTTTAATTTCGTACTTCATACCTCCTACCTCAGTCTTCCGTCATCAGCATTCGGTACTCAGTTCATCTTATACGGCGCGATAAGGAAGAACTCCGGAATGTTAACATTGAATTCGTCGTCGTCTACCATTCTTCTCATCTGGTAGGTCCCTTTCATGCTGCCCATGTCGGTTTTCAGGTTACATCCTGAAACGTATTCATGGCTTTCGCCCGGTTCTATAACCGGCTGCTGGCCTACAACACCTTCTCCTTCAACTTCGCGGTGTGTTCCGTTAGAATCAAATATATACCAGTGGCGGCGCAGTAACTGCACGCTGTAATCGGTAAGGTTCTCTATATGTACCTTATAAGCGAACATGAAATGCTCGTTTATCGGGTTAGAATATTCTGGCTGGTAAATAGTTTCTACCGTTACTTTTACGCCATCAGTAATTTTGGTTACCATAGCAAGTTTTTTTTCAAGTTAGATTATATTTCACGAATTCCAAAAATCAAGCCAATTCGGCTTCGTATGTTTCGCTAATTTCGTCGAGTACGGCGCAAATATCGGAGATGTTTTCCAGTGAGACCAGCTTCATACGGAATTCTTTGAAGTTAGGCAGTCCCTTAAAATAATTGGAATAGTGCCTGCGCATTTCAAAAATACCTGTTTTAACACCTTTCCACTCGATCGATTTTTCCAGGTGGGTTTTGCAGACATTCACCCTTTCTTCAAGAGTAGGTCCCGGTAAAATTTCTCCTGTTCGGAAAAAATGTTTGATCTCACGGAAGATCCATGGGTAGCCGATCGATGCACGACCGATCATTATTCCATCCACTTCATATTCCATCCGCCAGTTTGCGGCCTTTTCTACAGAATCGACGTCGCCGTTCCCAAAGATGGGGATGCGGATACGCGGGTTTTTCCTCACCTCGCGGATCAATGACCAGTCGGCCACCCCTTTATACATCTGCGAACGGGTACGTCCATGAATGGAGAGTGCCTGGATGCCAACATCCTGGAGTCTTTCGGCTACTTCATAAACGTTTTTGGTATTATCATCCCATCCCAGCCGCGTTTTAACGGTGACCGGCAGATGAGTTGCTTCCACAACAGCTTTTGTCATGGCAACCATTTTATCCACATCCTGGAGCAGGCTGGCTCCTGCACCCCGGCAGGCCACATTTTTAACGGGGCAGCCGTAGTTGATGTCGATCAGGTCCGGGCTTACCTGGGTGGCGATCTGCGTGGCTTCACGCATGGTTTCAATATTGCTGCCAAAGATCTGAATACCTATAGGGCGCTCGTATTCAAAAATATCCAGCTTCTGCATGCTTTTGGCAGCATCGCGGATCAGCCCTTCTGAAGAAATAAACTCCGTGTACATCATATCCACGCCGTTCTGCTTGCACACGTATCTGAACGGAGGGTCACTGACATCCTCCATGGGCGCTAGCAACAGCGGGAATTCCCCTAAATCTATATTTCCTATCTTAACCGACATTAACTATCTTCAACGCTGTTTTTCTTCAGAAATTTTAAGCTGCAAAGCTACAATTATTACACCACAATGCAGGAGTACCTAAAAAGTGAAAATCACCCGTTTGTTGCCTTGATATACCTGATCCTGCTGGCTCTCGGGGGGGCGGTGGTCTTCGGCATACTGGGGTTTGTTTTCAGTGCGCTGCTGTTCGGCTTTCCGCATGATATCCTCAACGAAGGTTTTATGGCGGGTGAAGATGATGTTTCCCTCGGTTACCTGAAGGTGATCCAGATCTTTACTTCTGCCGGAATGTTCCTGGCTCCGCCGCTGGTCTTTGCCCGGATCGAAAGTAAAAAGCCGTTTAACTATCTGAAGCTCGATAATCCGGTGCCTTCAGCTTTACTGATCCTTTCGGTGCTGATCATGGTTAGTGCTATGCCGGTTTTACAACTTACTGTAGAGGTCAACCAGGCGATGAAGCTGCCCGGCTTTCTGAAAGGGCTGGAAGAATGGATGCTGGCGAAGGAAAGGGAGTTGGAGGTGATGACTAAGAAATTTCTGGTGATGAAAGACCTGTCGGATCTGGCCCTTAATATGTTCATGATCGCAGTTTTGCCGGCGATAAGCGAGGAGCTGATGTTCCGGGGCGCCATTCAAAGGATCTTTACCCGGTGGACAAAGAACTACCATTTAGGGATCTGGCTGGCAGCGATCATTTTCAGTGCCATACACGTTCAGTTTTATGGCTTCTTACCGAGGATGCTGTTAGGTGCTTTGTTCGGATACCTGCTGGTTTGGAGTAATACCATCTGGATTCCGATACTGGCACACTTTTTAAATAACGGCCTTACCGTGATCGCGGCATATGTCTACCAGCAGAAAGGAATGCCGATAGATGAGGTGGCAGAAACGGGCATCAGCGGCGGACCGCTGGTGTATGTTGTTGGTACGATATTGTTGTCTGCTTTCCTTTTACTGTTTTATAAGCGGTCGAAATTACTGAAAGGCTATGAACAACGACTGGGTTAAGATCTACACTTCGACCGACTTTTACCGATCTGAAATAGTTCGGCAGGTATTGACCGATCATGAAATTAATGCCGTGATGCTGAACAAGCAGGACTCCCAGTATAAGTTTGGGGAGATCGAAGTCTATGTAAACAAATCGCATTTTCAGGAGGCCCTGGAGATCATTATTAAAAACGAACTGTGATGAGCCGGATCTGAAGCGGCCCATCCCTAAGAACACATACTGATGAAAACAAGAGCAATAACCGGTTTCTTCTTTGTGGCCGTAATGCTTGCTTCTATTTTACTGGGGCATTATGCCTTTACCTTATTTTTTCTGGTGCTGACCGGATTATCAACGGAAGAATTTTACCGGCTGGTAACCACCGAACAGGTAAGGCCTCAGAAGCGCTGGGGGCTGGCCCTCGCGATCAGCATCTATCTGCCCATCGGCTATCATTTTATGAACAATGAGCCTCTGGAGTACATCCTTATCGCCATTCCTGTAGGTATGCTGATCATTATTGCTGAGCTTTACCGCCATCGTCCAAATCCGTTCCATAACATTGCCTACACGATCTTCGGCGTGATCTATGCGGCTGTACCGTTCTGTTTCTTTTACGCGATGGCGTTTCTGGACGGTAGTTTTTCAACTCATCTGCCGCTGGCGTTCCTGATCATGCTGTGGGCCAGCGATACCGGCGCCTATCTGTTTGGGTCGAAGCTCGGAAAGCATAAGCTGTTTGAACGCCACTCACCTAAAAAAACCTGGGAAGGGTTCATCGGCGGAATGCTGACGAGCGTGGTATCCGCGATCATCGTGAGTTACTATTTTGCCGATCTGACCACTGTTCAGTGGGCGGGAATGTCGCTGATCATCGTCGTGGCCGGAACGCTGGGCGATCTGTCTGAATCGATGCTGAAAAGGAGCTTATCGGCGAAAGATTCGGGAACGTTGCTGCCGGGGCACGGTGGCCTGCTCGACCGCTTTGACGGGCTGCTGCTTGCCGCACCCCTTGTTTTTGTATATTTGCAGCTTATCCGGATTTCTTAGCTAACTTTCAGATTGTGAGACCGGCGGCTGCAAAACATTATCAGCGCCGTTTTGGTTTTTCAAACTGAGTAATGCCACATGGGGAACATCGAACTGAACAACGATCCGGAAAGTTTATACCGTTACATGTTGAGAAAAGACAAGTCGTTAATTTATATCGGAGTTATTGCCGCTACCATTGTGCTGGTAATGGCATATCTTACTTTTTTTGTCGACGATGCCAGCACCCTGCTGAGCAGGAAGAAGGCTGTGGTGCCGGTTGCCGAACAAAAGACGAAGCTCCTTGAAGAGAGCTCGGGGATGGATGATGAGCAGGTGCGGCGCTCACTCGTAAAGTTCGTGGAAGCCTACTACCACGATCAGCGGAAAGGCTATTTCGATCCGCCGAGTTACTTCGCCGGTATCACGGAGACGTATTATAACTTTCACAACCTCACACATCAGCGGTTAAAGGACATTCATTGGATGCGGATGGAGGATATGCGCAATTATGAACTGAACTGGATCGTTTCTTCGCTGGATTTTGAAAGGGAGAACGAACAGCTTATTGTTACCTACTGGACCCGCGTAAGCTATTTTAAGCCGTCAAAGAATGCACAGGAGTCGGGCGACATCAGGAATGAGATGATCATCAATGAAAACGGTAAGATCATTTCGCTGCGCGAGCTTGAGGTCAAGAACTTTACTTCTTACGTGGTTGAGGATACCATTGACAGCCTGATCGAGGAGTTGCCGCGAGCAGAGACCACACCTATTCCGGTTTCTCAGGCCGTTGAACCGGCCGCTAAGTATGAGGGGAAATTATATGATCTTGGTACGGTTGAGGGAGTACCAGAATTTACCGGAGGCCAGCGTGAGTTGTCGCGGTACCTCGCGACTAACTTAAAATATCCGGCCGCTGCGCGTCAAAATAATGTGCAGGGCAAAGTTTATGTAAGTTTTGTGGTGGAAAAGAATGGAGATCTGAGCGGCATCTATGTTATTAAAGGTATCGGAGGCGGATGTGATGAGGAAGCAATGAAGGTTCTCCGGAATTCGCCTGCCTGGAAACCGGGTACGGTGGCCGGAAAGCCTGTGCGTACGTCGTATACGTTGCCTATTACGTTCAGGATGATCAACTAACCGGCTCGGGTTCGGCTATTTCCTGAAGAATGGTTATCGCCTCGTCCAGCGTTCTCACATCTTCGACAGCCAGGCGCAGTGTTTTTTTCACTTCTTTCAGGTTACACCGTTTTCCGTAGGCCTGAACAAACTGCAATACCCTTCCGAACTGTTCGGTATCGAAGTATTTTGATTGCTGATCGGAAATGAAGTAGCCCTTTAAGGTGTTCTTCTTCAGCGATATCTTTTCAAATCCGATCGCCTTTCCGAGCCATTGCAACCTGAGCGTATTGAGCAGTTCTTTTACCTGTGGAGGCATCGGTCCGAAGCGGTCGGTAAGCTGTTTGGCGAAGACATCGAGTTGCTGGTCGTTCTCCAGTTTTGAGATGTCTGTATACAGGTTATAGCGCTCGGTGATGTTGGTCACATAGTCGTCAGGGATGAGCACTTCCATGTCGGTGTCGACCTGTGTAAAGGATATGAATGGCCGCGGTTTCTCCTCTTTGAAGAGATCCTTAAATTCATCGTCCTTAAGCTCCTGTATCGCTTCATCCAGGATCTTATGATACATTTCAAAGCCGATCTCGGCAATGAAGCCGCTCTGTTCGGCACCCAGCAGGTTTCCGCTTCCCCGGATGTCAAGATCACGCATGGCAACGTTAAATCCGCTTCCCAGGTCCGAAAATTCTTCGATGGCGCTGAGGCGCTTCCGTGCTTCGGAGGTAAGGGTTGATAACGGCGGACTAAGCAAATAGCAGAACGCTTTTTTATTTGAGCGGCCCACACGGCCCCGCATCTGGTGCAGGTCGCTTAGTCCGAACATGTGCGCATGGTTAATGATGATCGTGTTCGCATTGGGGATGTCCAGTCCGGCCTCGATGATGGTCGTTGCCACCAGCACATCGGCATCGCCGTTGATAAAACGAAGCATGACGTCCTCGAGCTCGTCGCCCTCGAGCTGCCCGTGCGCGATGGCAACCTTTGCTTTAGGTACAAGCTTATGGATCATTCCGCCCAGCTGTGCCAGGTCCTGAACCCGGTTATGGATGAAGAATACCTGTCCGCCGCGGTTAACTTCATACTCTACGGCTTCTTTGATCAGCTTTTCATTAAAAACGTGAAGCTCGGTAGTCACCGGCTGACGGTTAGGCGGCGGTGTGCTGATG
>DASWXL010000152.1:0-4918 GCA_036405495.1 Sphingobacteriaceae bacterium
TTTATCAGGCCTTTTATTGTTACGTTTTTCATCGTCATGTTCATTTTGTTGATGCTATTTTTATTCAAATACATCGATGATCTGATAGGAAAAGGCTTTGAATGGTACGTAATACTCGAGTTATTGTTTTATGCCTCCGCCACCAATGTAGCAATGGCGTTACCCCTTGCTATCCTGCTGTCCTCCATCATGACTTTCGGAAGTCTGGGCGAAAATTATGAGCTGGTTGCGATTAAGTCCGCCGGTATATCCTTAAGAAAGGCAATGATGCCTTTGGTCATTGCCGTGATAACGCTTAGTACTGCAGCTTTTTTATTTTCAGATTATATGCTTCCGGTGGCTAACTTAAAGATGGGGTCTTTACTGTACGATGTTCGCAATCAGAAAGCGGCTTTTGGCATTAGGGAGGGAGTTTTTAATAACGATATTCCCGGATACTCAATTAGAGTAGAAAGGAAGGATCCTGATGGACAGACGCTTCATAACGTTCTTATCTACAGCCATGTAAATAATTCGGGTAACGGCAATGTGCTTCTTGCCAAGGAGGGAAGGATGTTCCGGACAGAAGACAGTCTGGTACTGAAGCTAAAAAACGGTATACGCTATGAAGAAATGCCTGGCGCGCATAATTATAATCCGCGTGAGCGGTTTGTACGTTACAGGTTCAAAGAGACCGAACAGAAATTCGATCTTTCGGCATTCAAACTTACCCGTACAGATGAAAGCCTGTTTCGCTCAAACTATGCCATGTTGAATATGGATCAGTTGAAGTATTATAGGGATTCGTTTATGGTGAAAGTTGACAGCAACAGGCACACGGTCTTTCCTTATATAAAGGTCTTTTATAAGCAATTTGGAGCGGCGGCAGGTTATGAAAAGCTAAAACCCCGACAGCTTAATCCATATGTAAGCAGCGTTCTCGAAAGGGTCCCCGGACAGAAGAAAGGGCAAGTACTCCAGATAGCAAAAGACGAAGTACGAAGTATTAGTGAGGCTTTGAACAGCAAGGTTAGCACGGATGACGACTTTCGGTCAAGGGTGCGCGGATACATGGTTGAATATAACCGTAAACTAACACTATCGTTTTCTTGCCTGGTTTTATTCTTCATCGGGGCCCCGCTTGGTGCGATAATCCGCAAGGGAGGCCTGGGCCTGCCGGTAGTTACCGCCGTAACGTTCTTTCTGATCTACCACACCATTTCTACTATAGGTGAAAAGTCTGCTAAACAGGGGACCCTCCCACCCGAAGTGGGAATGTGGATAGCGATTATTGTGTTAACTCCATTGGGCGCGTTTCTGACCTATAAAGCAACGGTTGATTCAGTTCTTTTTGACATCGATATTTACAAACAATGGTTCAAAAAGATCATTCCCCGGAAAAAAGCGTAAATCTTGCACTTGTTTGACTGAATAGACGAGTTTGGCTGAAAGGCGGAATATAAAATAAGTAACTTTGTGCTCAGTTTTGGCGGTTTCTGACTGCTTTTCTAAACCAATATAATGCTAAATACGATTCAAGAAGCCATCGATGATATAAGGTCCGGTAAGGTGGTTATTGTGGTAGACGACGAAGATCGCGAAAATGAAGGCGATTTCCTGACAGCTGCCGAGAACGCAACTCCCGAAGTTATCAACTTCATGGCGAAATATGGCCGCGGACTCATTTGCGCCCCTCTTACAGAAGAGCGGTGTGATGAACTCGGTCTGGAATTGATGGTTGGTAACAACACTGCCACCTATGAAACAAACTTTACCGTTTCCGTTGATCTGATCGGTTATGGGTGTACCACAGGTATTTCAGCGTCCGACAGGTCCAAAACAATTAAAGCATTAATAGATCCGAATACGAAGCCCGAGGAGCTAGGAAAGCCGGGGCACATATTTCCGCTAAGGGCCAAAGCAGGCGGTGTTTTAAGACGCGCCGGCCATACCGAAGCTGCGGTCGACCTGGCCAGGTTAGCCGGATACAACCCCGCCGGTGTGATAGTCGAGATCATGAAAGAGGATGGTGAAATGGCCCGTCTACCGGATCTGCTGGATATTGCTAAGCAGTTTGACCTGAAAATAGTCTCTATTAAGGATCTGATCGCTTACCGTTTAGCCAATGAAACCCTGATCAAGAAAGAAGTTTCGGTAAAGTTGCCTACTGAATGGGGCGACTTTGAAATGGTAGCATATACACATACTAGTACCGGGGATCATCATCTGGCACTCGTAAAAGGTACGTGGGAGCCAGGGGAGCCTGTGCTGGTCCGGGTGCATAGCTCCTGTGTAACAGGGGATATCTTTGGCTCATGCCGGTGCGACTGCGGTCCTCAGTTACATAAGGCAATGGAAATGATCGACGAGGCCGGTAAGGGTGTTATCATCTATATGAATCAGGAAGGCCGGGGAATCGGCCTGATCAACAAGCTTCATGCTTACAATTTGCAGGAGAACGGCTTGGACACTGTCGATGCAAACATAGCACTCGGTTTTAAAAGCGACCACCGCGATTACGGTTTAGGGGCTCAGATCCTTCGGAGTCTGGGAATTACTAAAATGCGGCTGATGTCCAATAATCCGAGTAAAAGGGCCGGATTGATCGGTTACGGATTGGAGATCGTGGAGACGGTACCCATTGAGATCCAATCAAATCTGCATAATGAGCTTTACCTGAAAGCAAAGCGTGATAAGATGGGCCATACCATCATGAAGAACGTTTAGGGACGTTTATCAGCGGCAGTCGAGTCTGGTACAGCCGTACCGGTCGAACGCCTCGGTGTTGTGCGTTCTTCTGTTCGCTTTTTCCCGATCAGAAGGCGAAGAAACTCGTTGAAATTGTCAAATTCCTGACGATAAACTAGACCGAATGCACTGACGTACACGTTTTCCGTCGGATTGGGATTGATCAACAGGCTTCTGTTGTTCAGTCTGTTTGATGCTTTTAAGGTCAGGCTGCCGTCAGGACGTAAGAGGTAAAGCGCTTCGACATCTCTGGCTACCCGCCCTCCTAAAACATCAAGCTCTTGTGCATTTTGGCGGGGATCATTGGTTACACCTCCTGTGATGATCAGGCGACCATTTAAAAGTCTAAAAGAAGCGCTTGCTTCATTCAACGACCGGATGTTTAGATCAACGTACTTTAGCCCAAGCGACTGGGCGAGAATGATATTCAGCTTGTTGAATGCCAGCTCAGTTCCCGCGCTTAACAAAGCGCTTGTAGTTTGCTCCCCGATATCAAGACTGCCTGATTCTGACACAAAAGACCGTCTTGCAATCAGGCTCAATGTTTGCTTGTTAAGGTTGCTGATATCTGATAGATAGCTTTGAAGCTCATCCTTAATGTAAGCGTCATTTGGGAAGTTAAGGTCAAAAGAAATGTCGGGTCTTAATATGGGCCCCTTTAAATTGATAATAGCTTCAGCCAGCACAGTTTGGTCTAATAATGGTCGTCCGGCCGCGAGATATAAGGGGCCTACAGAGGTTCGTCGTTCGTATACGGCATCGAGATTAATAGTGGCCTCTGTCGGTTCGCCCGTCCATTTAATCGAGCCGCCCTGCCTGATCTCGAAGATCTTGTTGATGACTTCCTGTGCTGTAAAGTTGAAGCTTCCCTGATTGATCAGGTACTCGCCGAACATTTCGAAATCTCCAAAACTGGAGATCGTGAGCCTCAGATCAGCGTCTCCGCGGCCAGACAAACGGCCCAGGTCGGTTATGATATTCACCGCGGATTTTTCGTCTACCGTAAGATCAAAGGCCATGGTAAGGCCCTTAAAGCTGGCCGTCTTTTGTGGCGCAAGAGTGGTGTCTTTTGTTACAAAGGTGATAAATTCACTTTCCGAGATGGTTTCAGCAGCGTTAAGGGGGATGTTAAAGACAGTTCCCTGTTCCGTTTTGGCTTCTATAACAATCCGCATATCGTTTGTAGGACCGGAGAAGCGGAACGTTCCGGATCCGTAGGCCACCCCGTAATAGAGAGGATTGTCTTTGGGCGTGGTATTTAACGCCTGAAAATTCCGTGCTTCAATGACAACGTCGATATCGGGAATATTCGGATTACTCATGTTAACTGTACCATTGGCGATGGCACGATTATTCTTTACATCACGTAATATCGCATCGTTTAAATGAATTATGCTGTTATTGACTCTGAAATCATCAGTGATGCGATAGTGTGTTTTTAAATAATTGACCGTAACGCCGGCGTCAGTTAACGATAGGGTTCCGTCTATCTGCGGATTAGTGACTTTGCCTGTGACTTTCAGATCGGCGGATACCTTTCCAGTAATATTTGAAACCAGCTTTTTGAGCACCGGTTCAAAGATGATCAGTTCATTATCCTCCATTGAGACATCCAAATCAAGAACCTGTTGATTCAGATTTGCATCATAAGTTCCTTGTATGTCCATTGTCTCCCGCCCCTCTTTAAGGATGTTCACATCAACATCTACCAATTTTGTCGAATTGTCAAAGCCGGCCCTAAGCGTAAGATCGCCTATCGGTATATTGTTATAAGAAAGAGTATCGACTTTAAAGTTGCCGTCAAAATGCGGAGCCTTCCCAATCGCAGCGACCCTGATGTCGCCATTGAGCTGCCCGCGCAGGCTGATGCCAAATGGTTCCGTAAGGGGACTGAAGGTGGTAAGCTTAAATCGATCGAAGCCCACCATCAAATGGTCGTTTGGGTTTTTTGAAACCGTGCCGTTTATAGTCAATGCCTGGTCGCCTCGCGAAAGCTGGAAGCTGTCGATGGTCATCTTCCCCTGATCAAAACCAAACTTTACCTGTTCCTGGACTTTCCATGTTTCACGGTTGATCACTACGTCTGATGGGAGCAGGCTTAGATTGGCGAAGTTTTGGGTATTAAACTCAACCAGTCCGTTCAAGTCGAGCTGATTGGTCGCATCTTTGTCTGAGAGCTTAATGTTCAGGT
>DASWXL010000153.1:0-9402 GCA_036405495.1 Sphingobacteriaceae bacterium
TTTCAGCACTTTTTCAATAATATCGCGAACACAGCCAAAACCGCCATTCCTGGGTGAGACATATTTCGAAACGGCCTTGATCTCTTCAACGGCATCAGCGGGACAAACCGGCAACCCGACGAGCTTCATGACCGGCAGATCGGGTATATCGTCACCCATATACACGATCTCCTCCGGCGAAAGCTGGTAATCGCGTATGAATGAACCGAATATTTCCATCTTGTCTTCGATCGCCAGGTGAACATGCTGAACACCCAACCCCTGCATACGGGCAAGAACCCCCTTTGATCTCGCTCCTGAAATTACCGCAACCGGATAACCCCTCTTCACGGCCAGCTGCAGAGCATACCCATCCTTGATATTGAACCGGCGTAACTGTTCTCCGGCTTCGGTTACATGAACCGTGCTGTCTGTAAGCACTCCATCTACATCAAAAACGAAGGCTTTAATATGGTGAAGTTTCTCGAGCACTGAAGATTGAGTTTCTGTTAGTTGAGCATTTTTCGATGAGGTGCGCCAAATTGACGATCGGCAAATCAGCAAGTTAACACATTATCCCTGATTGTCGCGCCACTCGTATACCCAGGCGGATTGGATCTGCTCGAGGTGTCCTTCATTACACTCCTCACGTTTACCGGCGAAATTCGGCAGGGAAAGCACCCATTCTATCAGATCGGTAAAACGGATACGGTAAATTTTTGATTCCCCGAATTCATCACCGAACTTTTCATAAAGCCCCATGGCAATATCTTCATAGTCGTTCCAGTGGATGGGTAAGGCGTATTTATCGTTGATCATTGATTGTGAGTTGTAAATTATAAGTTATAGGTCCGGCTTCATGTTAATGCCCCAGAAACTGCGACTGATCCGGCAGCGTAACCTCAATATCGCCATCGATCACAATGCACTGGCAACCCAAACGCGATGTGATCCGGGGATTCACGGCCCGGTCAATAAAATCCTCTTCCTTCTCGGAGATCTCCTGCAAATTGTCCATTCCTGAATTCACATAAACATGGCAGGTACTGCACCCGCACACTCCTCCACAATTATGCTGAAGTTCTATTCCGTTATCCAAACATACGTCAAGAACCGATTCGCCCTCGGCTATCGGTAACTCAACCGGTTGCTTGTCTTTTTCTTCAAAATTGATCTTAACCTTGTAAATATTCATGCGACGGCAAAATTATAACTTTTAACTCAGCGCCTGTCCTGCTTATGTAAATTGATGATGCTTTGGCTGACTTTCTCATAAATTTCAGCCAATGCAGGTTGATCCTTAAGGATCTCAAGATGTTTTTCCATCGTCCGGTTGTCGCGCCGAACAGCAGGCCCCGTTTGAACATCCTGCGGATCGCTGATCTGAATTTTATCCGCAGTCTCGGCGATCAGCGGACGAATAATTTCAAAGCTGAAACCTTCGCGTTTCAGGATGTCTGCTGCCACGGCAAAAAAATGGTTCGTGAAATTGCAGGCAAATACCGCAGCCACATGCAGCGTCCTTCGCTGTGCAGAAGTCATTTCAACAACGGTGTGTGATAGTTTCCCGGCAACGGCAGACAACAATTCTACGATCTGCGGCGTGCTCCCTTCAACTGCAATGGGTATGCGGCTAAAGTCGACATCCTTTAACTTTGAAAAGGTTTGCAGGGGGTACAATACACCAATACTGTGAGAAGCGTCGCCAAGAACCTCCATCCCGGTAGAACCGGAGGTGTGCACCACCAGCCTGCCAGCAACATCCGGCATCTGAGAAGCGACGCTTTCAATAGCATCGTCATTCACTGAGATGATATAAAGGTCGGCGTCCCTCCGGATCCCGCTCAGATCGTCAGTGGCAACAGCAGCCAATTCAACAGCAAGAGCAGAAGCATTAACCATGCTTCTGCTCCATACCTGAATTATTTCTTCTCCTGCGGTCTTTAATGCCCGGCCCAAATGAGTGGCCACATTGCCGCTGCCCAGAAGTGCGATCTTCATACTATGATACTTTCACTTCCTTGTTCCGGCGGAAGATCGAAAGCAAAAAGCCGACAACCATAATGATAGAACCCGCCCAGAACAGATTGATATACGGGAAGCTGATCGCTTTCAGAACGATCCACTCATTATCTACTTTCGGTTTCTGGAAAACCTTCAGCTCCAGTTTGTCTTTTTCAGGATGAATATCGGTGAAACGTAGTTTCAGGCCGGCCTCATCCACATTCTTGCCGAAATCGTACTTTGTTCCGTTCTTCAGAACAAAGACCGGTTCAGCGATATATGTTTTGTCATCAGAATACACCTCAACCTGCATGCCTACAGCCACATCGCCCTGGGCCAGCGGGAGGTTCTGAACTTTAGCATCACGGTTGATCGCCTTGATCAGCATGAAACCGTCGCGGAAACGTACGGTATCTCCCAACGACACCTCATGAATAACAGGCTTTTCGTAGCTTTCCTCATCAGTGTGGCCTTCATGATCCTCATGCTCCTCTTCCTTCAACGGAACGCTGCTAACATGGGTATAAATATCCTTAAACAAGTAGTGGCGGGTATCCGGAGAGGCAATGATCTGACGCATTTTAGCATTCTGCTGCGCATTGGGATACAGGTCAAAGTTCTCTTTCACCTCACCGCTCTTCTCGTCAATTACCTTGTAGTTCACACGATAATATGTATTGGGCCCTTCCGTTGAATCTCCAAGATAGGTAACGGTATACTCATCCATCTTTATCGGCTTGTTCTTATACAGAATGATGTTTTCCTTCGGATCATTGCTCTTTGCAAAGTCCTCGCCAAAACCGATACCGGTGTTATTGACCGAGATCACTTTGTTGGTTGCTGCAGCTACCAACGCCCCGACCAGGAGTAATCCGAAGCCAATATGTGCAACGGCAGACCCGGCCAGCTTCCACTTCCCTTTCAGAGCGTCGCCGAGGATCCTTGCATTAGCAAGGATCGAAAAGACTGCCGAGAATGTCAGGATGATGAAGATCAAACTGGTGTAGACCTTCGTGATATAAACTACGCCCGCGGTCACCAGGATAGAAACCAGCACCGTGACGGCCGTTGTTACATAGAATTTACGGATGTCCGTTCTTTTATATTTAAGGAACTGAGCAAACGCGGAGATAATTGCTACAACAACGGCAAATGGAGCCTGCCATTTGTTATAGTGTTCCACCACCTCAGTTGGAGGTGCGATGTTCGTGCCAAAAGCGGCATTGAACACCGGAATGGATGTCGTGGAGATCACCTGGATACAAGCTACGGATAATACCAGAGCACCGATAAACAACCAGAACTCCCTTGAATAAGTGTCTTCATCCTTTTTAGTGATGGGAAGCTCTTTCCAGCGAATAACCAAAAACACAACAGTCAGCGCCAAAAACGCCAGAATGTAGATCACCAGGTGCCAGAACATCCCGAGATCCGTAAATGAGTGAACTGACGTCTCGCCAAGAATACCGCTACGGGTCAGAAATGACGCATACAATACCATTACAAAGCTGATCAGTACCAGGAATGTAGCAGTAAAGTAAGAATGACCTGTATTTTTGTAAGCAACAAGGACGTGAACTCCGGCAATGAGGGTTAACCATGGGATGATGGATGCGTTCTCAACCGGATCCCAGGCCCAGAAGCCTCCGAAATTCAGCGCTTCATAGGCCCAGAATGAGCCCATTATAATTCCGGCACCAAGCACCATGACAGCAAACAAGGCCCACGGCAGGGCGCGCTTTACCCAGTCATTATATTTCTTCAACCACAAACCACCGATAGCATATGCAAACGGGACGATCATAGACGCAAAACCAAGGAATAAGGTTGGCGGATGAATAACCATCCAGTAGTTTTGAAGCAGCGGGTTCAGGCCGTTGCCATCTTTGATCATGCTGAGATAATCAGGACGTGAGAAGATCGGAGCCACCATAGCATCCCGGAGGAGAATAAATGGTGAACTACCGACACGGGTTCCAAAGATCTCCACGCCGAGAAGCATGGAAGCAAGGAATGCCTGCGAAACCATCATAATGGTCATGACCGGGCTTTCCCAAGCTTTAGCTTTGAAAACCACTACCGCTGCCAAAGCGGCCTGCCAGAACATCCACAGCCAGAAACTGCCCTCCTGTCCTTCCCAGAAACTGGAAATGATATAGTAAACAGGAAGCGTGGTTGACGAATGCGCCCAGGCGTAATGGTACTCAAAATAATGATTATAAATGATGTAGTATAAAGAGGCGCCGACACCCAGAACGGCAAGCAAATTTACCCAGAATGCTACACGGCCAATTCGGTTCCAGGAGGAATGCTCACTCTTATCTACCGATGCGAAATAGTAACTTATTGCGGCAAGAAGGGAAGTTCCGAACGATAAAACGATAAAGAACTGGCCTAACTTGCCGGGAAGCAGGTGCTCCCCAACGTATTGAATATCCATTATAAAGTTTAGGGTTTAGGTTTTTTTAACTGCGGTAACTTCAGTTACTTCGATCTGATCCTGCGTATACTTGGATGGACACTTCATCAGGATCTTTGAAGCGTGAAATTCCTGGCCAACCATCTTCCCTGTAAGGACTATTTGTTCTGAACGTTCGAAATCCTGCGGCTTTGAACCATTGAAGACCACCTTACATTCTTTCCCATTGTTATCCTTCATGTAAAAGGAGAAATAGTTAGCGTCTTGCTGGGGGTTATAAATAAGCTGTTTTTCCTTATTTAACTGCCCGACGACATGCAGTTCAGACTGAGTTTCCACTGCTTCGGTAAAAGTACCATAAGTACTTGAGTCAGTGTAGGTACTGATAATTACTCCAATGGCAATCGCAATGATGATAATGCCGATTATAGAACTTCGTTTCATATTCAGTTATGCTAACGCGAATTTTGCTGCAAAAGTACAAATTATAAGCCTAAGAGAACAACAGAACTGCATTCCGGGAAACAGGTTAAAAAAAGAGAGCGACCTTTTCTTGGCCGCTCTCCTCGGTTTTTCTTCTGCAAAAATATTAAGGCCAGATGCCCATATTCATGTAAGAAACCGCTACTTTGTCAATAGAGCTTACAAAAGCGGCTGTACGAAGACTGTCGATCTTCGGATTATTCATTTTTATCTCCCGGATTTCGTGGTAAGAACGGATCATCGTGTCTTCCAGACCGGAGTTCACAAGCTCTAATTCTGACGCTCCTTTGACAATCATTTTACGCTGCTCGGGCGTTAAGGAAACCCCGGTTGAAGATTCAACCATGTTGACCAGGTTCAGGTTCGCTGTTTCTTCATAGCGTCTGTCCATACGGCCGAAAGCCACGTGGGATAAGTTTTTCAACCATTCGAAGTAAGAAACCGTTACCCCCCCGGCGTTGCAATACATATCAGGGATGATGATACCGCCTTTTTCAAGGAAGATCGCTGCCGCGCCAGGAGTAGTAGGACCGTTAGCCCCTTCTGCAATGATCATCGCTTTAATGCGGCCAACGTTATCCTCCGTGATCTGATTTTCAAGTGCCGCCGGAACAAGGATGTCGCACTCCTGCTCCAACCCTTCACCGGAATTGGTGAACTCCTGCTTCGCCCCCTTGTAGCCTAAAATCGAACCGGTTGATTTGCGGTGTACAAATACCTCCTCGACATCAAGACCGTCGGCATTGTAGATCGCTCCTTCGTACTCACAGAGCCCTACAATAGTAGCACCGTATTCGATCAGGAATTTGGCAGAGTGGTAACCCACATTACCTAAGCCCTGAACAATAACACGCTTTCCTGCCAGGCCGGCTGTTAATCCGATCCGCTGCATATCCTCTGCGACGGCAACGCATTCGCGTACTGAGATTGCAACACCACGACCCGTAGCCTCGCGACGCCCCGCAATACCATGCAAAGCGATCGGCTTTCCGGTGACACAGCCTAATGCATCCAGCTGTCCCGGATTCATCGTCTGATACGTGTCCGCGATCCAGCTCATTTCACGTTCACCTGAACCGTAATCCGGTGCAGGAACGTCTATACCCGGGCCGATAAAATTCTTTTTAATTAATTCTACAGTATAACGACGGGTGATATTCTCAAGCTCGGCAACAGTATAATTTTTCGGATTGATCTTGATACCGCCCTTGGCACCGCCGAAAGGAACGTTAACGATAGCGCATTTGTATGTCATTAACGCGGCCAGCGCCATTACTTCATCCTCGTTCACCATATCGCTGTAACGGATCCCCCCTTTCGTAGGAGACATATGGTGAGAGTGCTCTACCCTCCAGGCGTGAATGACCTCAAAACTATTTCCTTTCCTGATCGGGAACTGAAAGCGATAAACACTGTTACAGGTTTTGATCTGGTCCAATAACCCGGCCGGGTGATTGGTAAATTGTGCTGCATGATCAAAAAACTCGCACACATCACCAAAGAAATTGGTTTCAGCATGCAGAGCTGTACTAGAATTAGCCATATGATTTGTTATTAATAATTGGTTTAATGATGCAAATTTGAAGCAAAAAAAGGCATACCTGCAAATAAATAACAGTTGGTGTGAAACCTACACTATTATTTCCTTCAGCGAAAGCAGTGTTTTACAAGTTTAAAAGCGCTTTTTCAGGCATTTGTTTGTTCGATTTTTTTTATTCGCCTGTCAAGGGTGAACAGGTAAATGATCAATCCCAGGAAGATCACCGCGATCACGGCAACAACCACATAGATCTTTCCGGAACTGCGTAATGCCTCAGCCATCTTAACGCCGGCATCCTGCTGAGCAAAGGCGCCTCCTATAAAAGTAAAAAGGCAGAATATAGTAACGAGAACTGCTTTCATATGTTAAACAGCATTAAGTTTATTTTCAATTTTTCGAATTCGATAGCGTAGGGTCAATATCCAGACGCCTACCAGTATCCAACCGAGAACAGCCGGATAAAACACGAACCGCATCTGACTGTCGAGGTCGTAGGCGCCAAAACCGGGGTTTCCCCCGTTTCCGGGATGCAACGAATCTGTCATTCGTGGCAGCACGAACAACAGCACGATCATCACCGGGTACGCAAAAATGTTATAGATAGCAGAGATCCGTGCACGTTTTTGTTCCTCATCCATAGAATTGCGCAAAACGAGGTAAGCCAGATACATTAAAGACGCGATGGCGGCACTGTTGAGCTTCGGATCATCCGGCCATGCCGCTCCCCAGGTGTATTTTGCCCAAAGCATTCCGGTTACCAGCCCCAGAACGGTAAAAATGATTCCGGAATTGACGCTTTCAACGGCCACCAGGTCATGGTTCTCATTCCCGCTCGATAAGTATTTTATGCTATAAACCAGAGAGATCGTGAAGAGGACGATCATGGTAAACCACATCGGCACATGAAAATAAAGATTACGTATGCTCTCATGTAAGATCGGAAGATGAGGAACCTCAAATAACAGCCCGCCGACAATGGAAAAAAGAACAAGAACTGACGCAAGAAGCTTCCACCAGTTTTTAGTCATATGAAGTATAATTAATCACGCCAAAGGTAAGGAAACAGAAGCAAAGAAACTGTAATTACAATAATATTAATGGCGGCTAAAACGCCTATCTCGTTCATTGAAACGGAGCGGTCTAACCCGTCCATAGCGTTTTTTGAAAGTTTGATCAGTACGATGAGCAACGGAATAATAACCGGGAAGCTTAGGATAGCCATCAACGCACCGTTATGCGCCTTCGAAGCTATTCCCGAGATCATGGTAAACACTGAAGCAAAACTGATGCTGCCAAGAAGCACTGAAAGCAGGTAGAATAACGGATCTCCGATCGTGTTCCTGAACACCAGGCTGTAAAACCCGATCGCCACAACAGATAAGAGCAGCATGATCAGGACATTGTAGAGTATCTTCGAGAGGATCACGGCCTGAGCACTTGCTAGCGTATAATAATACAATTGTCGCCCGCGACTTTCCTGAATAAAACTTTTAGCTATGGCATTTACAGAAGCAAAAAGCATGATGATCCAGAAAAGAGCGTTCCAGGTTATGGGATCGGTTTTTCGAAAAGAAAGGTAACAGACAAAAATGGTTGAGACAACGTACAGGAGGATACCGTTGATCGCATACTTTGATCTCCACTCCAGCACGATCTCCTTCCTGATCAAAAACCTGACCTGCTCAAACAAATTCATTGCGGCAAAGATATGTTTTTGATGGCGATATGTTTAATTTCGGATTATGTTTACCTCCACTCTGGGAACTCCTTTAGGCCAGCTCATTATCCGCGGAAACGAGGAGGCCGTTTTCTATATCGGTTATGGCGGCGACGCCGATCAACAACCGAATGCCATTACAGATCAAGCAAAAAAGGAACTGGAAGAATATTTTTCCGGCAAACGATTGGATTTTACTTTTCCGGTTGCTCAGCCGGGAACTACGTTTCAGCACACCGTCTGGAAAGAGCTGACGAAAATTGAAGCAGGGAAGCCCGTCAGCTATACCGCCTTGTCAAAACGAATGAATAATCCGCTTGCTATTCGGGCCATAGCTTCTGCCAACGGAAAGAACAATTTAATGATCGTCGTCCCGTGTCATCGTGTTATTGGCGCCAGCGGCGATCTGGTTGGCTATGCCGGCGGCTTATGGAGAAAAAAGTGGCTTTTGGAGCACGAAGCGAATATGACCGGCAGCGGACAGGCCTCGCTCTTTTAAGCCACCAGCACATTACTTCCCCTCAGTAAGCTCCATTTTCTCAGCGAAATGGGCACAGTAATCTCTCAGGTCTTCCACGATGTTCTTTTCTCCTGTAGCCCTTAAAAAGCTATCCCCCATAGTTTGCAGGGTTTCATAGAAAAAACGCTTCATCTCATCGACGGGCATGTCCTTCGTCCAAAGGTCGATACGAAGGGAGTTCTTATAATTGTGATCCCATAGCGCCAGCATCATTGACTTTACCGGAAGTGCTTCCTTATTCTGTGAATCGGAAGATTCCCAAAGTATATTTTCCGGAACGTTATTGTCGTCTAGTTCTATGGTAAGTTTAATTTCTGCTTTCTTCATTTGTCAGATATGCGTATTGAGACGTAAGAACTGAGAAATCTCAGATCTTTTGTAATATGATGATTAAAACTGCCGCAAAGATGAGAAATACCACCTCTACAATCCAAATGCGTTTGAGGTCTTTAAAGAAAAACCTGAAAATGATATCCGAAATGACCGTGCAGGCGAACATCAGACCAAGAGAAATGGCTCCAAGCTTTCTCCACCCATACTCATCAGGAAAAATAAACAGGTAAACGATCGCCGTGATCAATCCCGCCGATAAAATGTTTAAAGGGGTTAACTTCAGCTTCATCGCTTCTTCCCCCTTCTTTCCTGCTTTCCGGCAACCGTACGTTTTTTAGCTGTTGTGCGTGGATTTTTAGACGACGACTTCGAACCGGCCGCTTTTGAATTCTTTTTCTCATGAAACG
>DASWXL010000154.1:0-13073 GCA_036405495.1 Sphingobacteriaceae bacterium
CCCTGAAAATCTCGGACCAAATGTGAATACACCATACGATGAACAGTCGCCGTTCATACATCCCGATGATCAAACGCTTTACTTTTCTTCTAACGGATGGCCCAGTCTGGGAAGCAAAGACATATTCATCAGCCGCAAGGGCACTGATAACGAATGGCAGAGACCGCTGAATGCGGGATATCCTATCAACACATTTGGGGAAGAAAGCAGCCTGGCTATCAGTAGTAACGGCCGCACTGCTTTTTTTGCATCCGACAAAGAAGGGGGGTTCGGCGGCCTCGATATCTATTCATTTGAGTTACCACAGCATCTTCGCCCACGGCCGGTAACCTATGTAAAAGGACATATCTTCGACAAAAAAACCAGGGAACCACTGGATGCCCGGGTAAACATCATCGATCTGGGCACCGGCAAGCCGGCATTCGATGACGTGGCCGACTTCCAAAGTGGAGAATTTGTGGCAACCATGCCACTGGGCAAAAACTTTGCTCTAAATGTCTCCCGTCCTGGGTATCTTTTTCACTCCGAGAATTTTTCCCTGGAGAACAGATCAAAAGACAATGTGCCCTTGCTCCTCTCAGTTCCATTGGAAAAAATCGAGGTCGGCGGCCTGGTCAGATTGAAGAACATCTTTTTTGAAACCGGCAAATTTGATCTGATGCCTGAATCGAAGATCGAACTGCAGCAATTGGTTCACTTCTTAAGTGAAAATCCCAACGTTGCTATCGAGATCGGCGGACACACGGATAACATCGGTGATGAAGGATCCAATCAGTTACTTTCCGAAAATAGAGCTAAAACCGTTTACGACTTCCTTGTATCGAATAAAATAGATCCCGGACGGCTAACGTATAAAGGCTACGGAGAAACGCGTCCCGTTGATGATAACAATACGGAAGCGAACCGGCAAAACAATCGCCGCACAGAATTCAGGGTTACAAGGGTCTGACTCAGATCGTGACCAATCTGATCTGGTAAATGACATCTTCGATCACTTTGTGCAGCTTTTCTTTAGCGTCGTGGAACTTTTCACGCTGAAATTCTTCCGTGATTCCTGAAGTCGCCTGCGACTCGATGGCAAAGTTCACGTCAGAAGCTATTTCCGCCCGGACACCGGTTTTATAATCGATCTCTTCCCTTCCTTTGCTTTGAAGATAGACCGACAAAAACAGCTCAAACTTTTCATATGCTAACCGCAGGTCAAACGCCTGGTCGGCGGACCAGTCATGCAGGTCCTTCAACTCTCTTTCCAGTTGGCGGCATAACGTAATAAAGGTCCTGTCATCAAAGTAGAACATCTGAACAGGTTTGGCTTCCATCTTAAGTATTTTAATACACCAGTTCAAAAAGCACGCCACACCGCCGCCGAACAAGACAGTAAAACACTAACAATCAACGTGATCAGGATCATTTTTTTGTATAACAGCACTCCCGGTGCAGGCATTTACAGTTAAATATCTTTGTATTTCGAATAAAACATTGATCTTTAGGATAGGTTATTCAAAAAAGTTATTGTTTTCTTTAACACGTTCAGTATGAAACTATTTCTCAATTGCTTACTCACACTGCTTTTCGCATTATTGTTCGGCTGTACTCCGCGCCAAAAGGAAGGTGACTATGAAAAAGTTGTCGGATACAGAGAAGCTATCTTAACTAACGCCCCGGAAGTACCGAAATCTCCAGGCGCCAAATATCCTCAAAAAGTAATAGTAAAACTGGAAGTTGTAGAGAAAGTAATGCGATTAGCCGATGGCGTCGATTACAATTTCTGGACATTCGGCAGCGTAGTTCCCGGAAAATTCATTCGCATACGCGAAGGCGATGAGGTAGAGTTCCATCTCAGCAACCATCCTGACAGTAAGCTCCCTCACAACATCGACCTGCATGCCGTTACTGGCCCGGGGGGAGGTGCAGAAGCTTCCATGACTGCTCCCGGACATACCACACAGTTCTCCTTTAAAGCGATCAACTCGGGCTTATACATCTATCATTGCGCAACAGCTCCCGTCGGTATGCATATTGCAAATGGTATGTACGGACTCATTTTTGTTGAGCCAAAAGAAGGCCTGCCGCCAGTTGATAAGGAGTTTTACATCATGCAGAGCGAGTTTTACACCAAAGAGAAGTTTGGAAGGCCGGGTCTCAGCTCTTTTGATATGCAAAAGGCACTGGACGAGAAACCGGAATACGTAGTTTTCAACGGTTCTGTCGGCGCCGCAATGGGCGACAAGGCCATGAAGGTAAATGTCGGCGAGACCGTCCGCCTGTATGTCGGCAACATCGGACCCAATCTGATCTCTTCCTTTCACGTTATCGGTGAGATCTTCGACAAAGTATACATTGAAGGCGGAGATCTCATTAACAAAAATGTTCAAAGCACAGCTATTCCTGCCGGAGGATCAGCGATTATTGAATTCAAGTGTGAAGTACCCGGTTCACTCACCCTGGTCGACCACTCGGTTTTCAGAGCGTTCAATAAAGGAGCACTGGCGCAAATTCATGTAGAAGGAAAAGAAAATACCAGGGTATTCAGCGGCAAACAACGCGATGCCGTTTACCTGCCTGAAGGATCTGCCGTACAATCGATCACCGATAAACGCCCCGAGCCGCCGATGGCTGAAAAATCGATGTTCGAGCGTATGGAAAAAGGAAAGATCCTCTATGAAAATAACTGCGCCGCTTGTCACCAGCAAAATGGCGAAGGCTTAGCCGGAGCATTTCCGCCGCTGGCGGAATCCGATTACCTGATGAAGCGGGAAGATAAAGGGGCCGGCATTGTAATCAACGGATTAAGCGGCAAGATCACCGTTAACGGTAAAGAATATGATGGCGTTATGCCTCAAATGCAGCTTACCGATGATGAGATCGCCAGTATCTTAACTTATGTTCGAAACAGTTGGGGAAACAAGGGAGGCTTAGTAAACGCGGCTGAAGTAAAAGCTGTTCGCGCGGGTTCAAAATAACAGGAGTGATATATATGACGAGTTTAAAGAATAGTTTATTGATCATCGCCTTAGCGTTGATTACAGGGCCGGTAGCTTGTGCGAATGATCCGAAAAGTTCACCTACTGCAGATATGGTAAAAATTGCAGGAGGATCCTATGAGGCCTTTTTTGAAACTACGGGCGACAAAACAGTGCGCGTTAAGCCGTTTTATCTCGACACCAAAGCGGTCACTAACGCCGAATACCTCGAATTTGTTAAAGCCAACCCTAAATGGTCCAGATCAAAAGTTACCAGATTATACACTGACGCCGGTTATCTGAAACACTGGAAAGGCGATTTCGAGATCGGTAATCCGCAGATCAGAAACAGTCCGGTGACCAACGTGTCGTGGTTTGCAGCGAATGCGTACAGCAAATGGAAGGGCAAGCGATTGCCTACCATGGCAGAATGGGAATACGCAGGCAGAGCCTCGTTTGCCAACGACAGCCGCCCGGTTGAAGAAGTAATTCTCGACTGGTATAGTAAACCTTCGCAAAAAACTCTGCCACCGGTTGGTTCATCTCTCAAAAATGTACTGAATGTCTACGATATGCACGGATTGATCTGGGAATGGGTTTCCGACTTCAATGGCATTGTAATGGGGGGCGACTCAAGGAGTAACAGCGCTATTCAACGTGACCTATTTTGCGCATCCGGCTCATTTTCTGCAGCCGACAAAGAAGATTACGCCGCCTTTATGCGTTTTGCCTTCCGGGGAAGTCTGGAAGCCAGGTACAGTGTTAACAATCTCGGGTTCAGATGCGCTATGGACGCTAATTAAACAATCAGAGCAATGAAAAGATACTTCAATATTTATAAATTAACCATCCTGTTTGCATTCATCACGGCTTTCACTTTCGCATGCAACGCCGATAAGAAAGCTGCCTCGGAGGAAACGGTGAACGCTGTAACAGTTAATAATAAGGAAACGGCAGGCGAATCGCTTTACCAGTTAGAAGGCGAATGGCACAGCCAGAACGGCGACACACTTCAGCTCGCCGAGCTGAACGGTAAAATACCGGTTGTTTCGATGATCTTCACCCGCTGCGGGTTTGCATGTCCGCGGATCGTGGCGGATATCAAGAACATCGAGAAGCAAATTCCGGCGGAGAAGAAAGACAGCGTTGTGTTCGTTCTGGTCTCCTTTGATTCTGAACGGGATAACCCTGACAAGCTCAAAGAATTTGCTACGGAAATGAAACTTGACGATAAATGGATTTTACTGCATGGCGGCGAGCAGGAGGTTCGCGAGCTGTCAATGCTCCTGAACGTAAAATATAAAAAACAGCCTGACGGCAGCTTCGCTCACTCCAACGGTATTACCCTGCTTGACGCAAACGGAGCTATCGCGGCGCATGTGGAAGGATTAGGCACCGACCCGGAACCCATCGTTTCCAAAATGAAGGAGTTGTAACAGTCGGGCAAATTTTCATTTTCCCTTCATGTTTCGTCTCTACTTTCGGAGCAGATTAACAATTGAATCTTTTCGATCCTATGAAAACACCCCGGGCCGTGAAAGTCCGGGTTTTTTATTTTCATTCTTTTTTACAAAATCAAATCTCCTGAAAGTGGATAACTTGACCGAAACATCTATTTTTGCCGGAGTATGAAACGTATTAAAATCAAAGATCTTCTAAACTCTACGGAATTCGGGCACGAAGTAATTGTTAAAGGTTGGGTAAGAACATTTCGTAATAATCAGTTTATTGCCATCAATGACGGCTCTACCATCAATAATATACAGGCTGTCGTTGATTTTAATTCAACCGATGAAAACTTGTTGAGGCGTGTTACTACCGGAGCTGCCGTTTCGGTTACCGGACAACTCGTTGAATCACTTGGAAAAGGCCAGAGGGTTGAGATCAGGGTAAAAGACCTGCAGATTCTGGGCGACAGTGATGCCGAAAAATATCCATTGCAGCCTAAAAAGCACAGCCTGGAGTTTTTGCGGGAGATCGCGCATCTCCGGTTCCGGACAAATACATTCAATGCTATTTTCAAAGTACGTCATGCATTGGCTTTCGCCATTCATCAGTTTTTTAATGAACGCGGATTTGTTTACATGCATACTCCCATCATTACCGCTTCAGATGCGGAAGGTGCCGGTGAGATGTTCCGGGTAACCACTCTCGATCTGAATAACATCCCGCGCAACGATGATGGAAGCATTAATTATAAAGAGGACTTTTTCGGGCGCTCTACTAACCTTACCGTTTCCGGACAATTGGAAGGTGAGCTTGCCGCGCTGGCATTTGGTGAAATATATACCTTCGGCCCTACTTTCCGTGCCGAAAACTCTAATACGACCCGCCATCTTGCCGAGTTCTGGATGGTTGAGCCGGAAATGGCTTTTTACGACCTGAAAGACAACATGCAGCTGGCGGAAGACCTGTTGAAATATGTTATCCGCTATGCGGTGGACCACTGTTCTGATGAGTTGGAATTTCTCAGAGGAAGGCTCCTGGAAGAGGAAAAACAGAAGCCGCAGAATGACCGGTCGGAACTTGACCTGATCTCAAAACTAAAATTCTGCCTGGATAATGATTTTGAGCGGATCACCTATACCGAGGCCATCGGGATCCTGAAAAGCTCAAAGCCAAACCAGAAAAAACAGTTTAAATACCTTATCGAGGGCTGGGGTACAGACCTGCAATCGGAACATGAACGGTACCTGGTCGAAAAGCACTTCAAAAAGCCGGTCATCATCACGGATTATCCGGCGGATATCAAGTCCTTTTACATGCGCCAGAACGAACCGGATATGGAAGGAAGAAGGACGGTAGCGGCGATGGACATCCTGTTCCCGGGAATCGGCGAGATCGTGGGCGGCTCACAACGCGAGGAGCGTCTCGAAAAATTGGAGCAGCGCATGGAAGAAATGCAAATTCCATCGAAAGAGATGGACTGGTTCCTCGACACACGCCGTTTCGGCTCTGCGCCGCATTCGGGCTTTGGCGTTGGATTTGAGCGTTTGGTATTGTTTGTTACCGGGATGACCAATATCCGCGATGTGATCGCGTTCCCAAGGACGCCGAACAACGCGGAGTTCTAGCGAAGCTTCCATCGTCCGTCGGCACCTGGCTCTGAACAAATTATCTCAGAATACCGTTGCTCAAATACATGGAAAGCCAGTCACTGCTCCACTTCCGGATCACCGGCATAAAGGATGAAACGCCTGTTGCGAAAACTTACCGGCTGCAGGAGATTGACGGGAATGAAGTACGTTTTTTACCCGGACAGTTTCTCACCGTCATTATTGAAACGGAGAAACAGGAATTACGCCGCTCCTACTCCATTTTGTCGCTGCCGGGGGAACCACTGCAGATCACTGTCAAAAAAGTTACCAACGGCCTGATCTCCCGTTTTATTCTGCAGCGATGGCAAGTGGGGATGATCATTACCTCACTGCCCCCTGCCGGACGCTTTACCCTTCGGGCCCAACACGGATATAAAAGGGACATCTTTTGTTTTGCGGCCGGAAGCGGTATCGTTCCTATTCTGCCCCAGATCCGCTATCTGCTTGACGCGGAACCGCAGAGTGTTATCCACCTGATTTACAGCAACCACAACGAAACCGACTCGCTGTTTCTCCATGAGATCGACGGGCTTACGGCCGTTTTTGAAATGCTCAAAGTTCACCTCATTTTTTCGGAACCACTTGTCCGTAAACATCAGAGGGGGCGATTGAGTAACGTGACCGTTGAGCCTCTGATCGGCCAATTGCTTACATACCGGAAGAAGGACGCAGTGTTTCTGCTGTGCGGCCCCTTCACTTATATGCGGATGCTCTCTTTTACACTCGGCCTGATGCATTTCCCGAAGGATAATATCCGAAAAGAGAACTTTATTCCGGAAATTATGCGGTCAGGCCATGTTTCAAAACCCGTGTTTCCCGACCGCTGGCTCACTGTTGAGCATGATGGCAAACAACAAAAGGTCATGGTTAAAAGTGGCGAAACGATCCTGAAAGCCGTGCTTGATAGCGGAATAAATCCGCCATACAGCTGCGATGGAGGCGTCTGCGGTACCTGCGCGGCAAAATGTAAAAAGGGGCAGGTTTATATGACCATCAACGAAGTGCTGACAGACGCTGAATTAGCCGGGGGATGGGTCCTGACATGTACCGGCTACCCCTCTTCTGAAGACACTGTTATTGAGTTCTATCGTTAATCGATATAATTGAAGTTAAGCTTGGGATGTTCACCTTCGCTAAGCGTATAAAAACCCTTGCCGTCACGACTAAAGCCTATAGCTTCTCCCTGAATTTCCGATGTATGCGAAAGCCGATCCGGCTCACGCCTCATGGCTTCTTCAACCGTCTCGTTCTCCTTTCGGTGCCAGTAAAATACATTGCCATAGCTCCTTACCAGGATCTGGGAGCCATCAGCAGAAATATCGGCGGCCGTAACCCATTTCAACACGCCCGTACCGGACAGCTTAAGATTACCGGCCAGCTTCATCTCCACGGTGTCCTGTGCCCGGATGTTAAGCGGCACCTTGTAGAGAAAAGGACACTCATCTCTTTTCGAAACGATGTACAAATATTTACTGACAGGATCAACAAACATGGCTTCAGCATCGCGGCTGCCGTTTGGATAGCTCAGATAAAAAGTATCCACCTTAATGTCGCTGATGCTATCTTGCAATAAGGGTTCCCGGAGGCGTAATATCCTTACAGCCTTTCTTCTGGAGCTGTTGTCGCCTATATCTCCCGCATATAATACCGGCATTCCGGGATCACCATCAAGAGCGATGTCTTCGAAGTCTGTTGTAACGATCTCAGAGAATTTGAAACGACGCTCCATAAAGCCGGTCTTCTTCAATAAAAAGAGCTTAAGGGGCCTCGATCCGTCGTTATGCACCCACAGATATCCAGGGTTCCGGACAGAAGCAACCAGTCCGGAAACCTCCCGCAATTCACGGTTGGCAATTTCGATGGAGCGATCAGACAAGAAGTTAGCTTTGGCAAACCAAACCTTGTATACGGCTCCGCCTATTAAAAATGTAAAGATCCAATAGTACCAGCGCATGCCTTAAGATACAACGGTAACGGATGAGGGTTTTAGGTAAATAAAAAAACGCCTATTCAAGTTCTTTCAATAGCGATTGATGATTTAACGGCTCGGTCACCATGTTTAACGCGCCGTTCACGTTCAAAGGCCACAAGGCTCTCGGCCGGTCCCAGTAAAGCTCAACACCGTTGTCATCAGGATCATTTAAGTAGATCGCCTCGGAAACACCATGATCGGATGCGCCTGTCAAAGGATAGTCTTCGTCGATCAGGCGTTTGAATACCACAGCGAGATCACGCCGCGAAGGATACAGGATGGCCGTATGAAATAGCCCTGCCGCACGAACCGGAGCCGGCCCGGCCCCCTTCGAATACCAGGTATTCAGGCCGATGTGATGATGATATCCGCCCGCAGAAACAAACACAGCTGCCCCGCCATACCATTGCATGATCTCGAAGCCAAGCAAGCGATGGTAGAAGTCCAGCGCCCGGTCTAAATCGGAGACTTTCAAATGAACATGACCAATACGGGTATCGGAAGGGGCTCTATAATCCATGATGTGTAAACAATAAACAGTTTTATAAATTTGTATATTATGCTGTTACGAGTTTATCCTGAAAATCCGGCCGAAAAAGCCGTCAGACAAATCGTTGATGTCCTGAAAAAGGGTGGTGTCATCATCTATCCTACTGATACCGTTTATGGTCTGGGTTGCGACATCACTAACCAGAAAGCCATCGAAAAAGTATGCCAGATCCGCGGCATAAAGCCGGAGAAAGCGAACCTGTCTTTTGTTTGCTATGACCTCAGCCATATTTCAGACCACATTAAACCCATTGACAACGCTATATTCAGGCTGATCAAAAAAGCGCTCCCCGGCCCTTTTACCTTTATCTTCGAGGCGAATAATAACGTGCCGAAACTATTGAGCTCGAACAAGAAGACAGTCGGAATTCGTGTGCCCGACAATAATATTGCACGGGAAATTGTACGCGTACTCGGAAACCCGATCCTTTCCACTTCTATTCATGATGAAGATGAGATCCTGGAGTATTCAACGGATCCGGAATTGATCTATGAAAAGTACAAAGGTCAGGTAGACCTGGTGGTCAGCGGTGGTTTTGGAGGTAACGAACCTTCAACGGTTGTCGACTGCACCTCGGGCGACTTCAATGTCATCCGAAACGGAAAGGGTCGATTAGAGGACTACTTATAGGGTTAAGTCGTCCTGCTTTCCGTCCTTGCTCTTTTTCTTGCTGAAGATCAGTCCTGACATCATCACCAGTGCGGTCAATATGATCACCTGCGTTACAAGCGGCCGGTTTACCAGGTCGATCTGAAGGGTGACAGGAATTGAAAGAAACAAGAGAATAGTGATCAACCCTCTCGGAGCCAAAAATAATAAGGGCGTTATTGGAATACCTGTCAGTTTCAATTGTATGGCCCTGATCAGAAAGATGCCCCCGACAATGCCGGTTGCCCACAGTAAAGTGTCCGGATTAAGCAGCTCCTGGGTTTCGATAACATAGCCGAACAGAATAAAGAAGATAGCCCGTACTACAAATGCTGCTTCAATACTGATCTCTTTAAATTTCTTCACTTCGATATCCAATCCTGCTGGGTGAAGGCGCTTTATCCAGCTAAAACGCTGAAGTTGATCTAAATTCCCCAAAAAAAGCCCAAAGGCCAGTATGAATACCAACGCGGGCAAGTGATATATTTTTGAAAGGGCATAGATCAGGATAACCAGGAAAATAATAGGCGCAAACTTAATATGATGGTCTATCTTGCTGAGGAGCAGGGAAAGCCCAGCGGAGGCGATAAAAGAAATGACAACAATGGCGATCAGCTGGCCGCCGAAATGAAGTAACGAACCGGCATTAATGGTATCGTTAAGTAAAAAGAAATCGAACAGAAGGACGCCAAAAATATCACTAAGGCTGCTTTCGTAAATTACAAACTCCCTATTGTGGCTTGAAAGATTCTTTGCGCTGGGAATAGCAATGGAGCTGCTTATGACGGCAAGCGGGATGGCGTTGACCAGGCTCATTTTAAACGTATAGCCGCCAAAATGCATAAAGAGAAATGCGAGCGCCATACTCAGTGCGACGATCGGAAAAAACGACACGATCAATGATCGCTTTATCAGCGGAAGCTTCGACCTATCGTATTCCAGTTCAAGAGCGCCTTCCATTACGATCAGGATCAATCCTACCGTTCCCATAACGGATAACAGAGGTGTCAGGTTCGGTAGCGGAAATCCTAAAAAGTCAGAAACCTGTCTGAGGATCCAGCCCAGCAACAACAACAGGATCACGGAAGGGATTCTAGTTTTTGAGGAAGTAATGTCAAAAACGTACGCGAGAAGGATCAAGCCGCATACCGTAATTATTATTGTGTTGCTCATAGAAACGGTCTTCCTTTGCTGCGAATATAAAGATTGCATCCGAATTGTTTCGTACACCCTTAAAACCGATTTCCCGGATTTTCCTATTTTAGCGGCCATGGCCAGATTTAACATAAAAGCGTTCAAAGATTTTTTTCAGTCGCAACAGATCGGTGGATTCATATTGCTTTGTTGTGTGGTGGTGTCGCTCATTATTGCCAATTCCGGCTGGGGCTACCGATTTGAACGTCTTTTACAAGAGGAATTAGGTGCTGATCTGGCTGGAGTTCATCTGCGGTATTCCGTTGGCCTGTGGATAAATGACGGCCTGATGGCCATTTTCTTTTTGCTGGTCGGCCTTGAGATCAAGAGAGAGATCATTGAAGGTGAACTTTCATCCCCTAAAAAAGCCGCGTTGCCCATTTTTGCGGCGTTGGGAGGAATGCTGTTTCCGGCAACGATCTACGCAATGATCAATTCAGGAACTGAAACAGCGTCAGGCTGGGGCATTCCAATGGCAACAGATATCGCATTTGCACTCGCCATCCTTTCCATGCTGGGAAACCGGGTGCCGAATTCGCTGAAGATCTTTTTGTCTGCCCTGGCTATCGCCGATGATCTTGGAGCGATCATCGTTATCGCCATCTTTTATACCAATGAATTACATGCAGAGTATCTGGGCTACGCCGGCGGCGTTATCGTGCTGCTTTTTGCCCTCAACCGGTTAGGCTTTACTAATTTATTCCTGTATCTCGTGCCCGGCTTATTTTTGTGGTATTTCATTCATCATTCAGGTATTCATGCTACAATTGCAGGGGTGATACTCGCTTTTACCATTCCAACCAATGTGGGAAGCGCCGCATCCCCACTAGAGAAGCTCGAACATGCAATTGCAAGGCCGGTTAATTTCCTGATCATGCCACTGTTTGCACTTGCAAACACCAATATCCGCTTTGAAAGTACTATGTTAAGTGGCCTGACGAGTAAATTAGGGCTGGGTATTATCCTGGGCCTGATCATCGGGAAAACGATTGGAGTGACTTTTTTCTCGTGGCTGTCAGTCAAACTTGGCTTCAGTAAACTTCCGGGCCGTGCAGGATGGAAACATATCATTGGCCTTGGAATGCTGGCTGGCATTGGTTTTACCATGTCGATATTTGTGTCTCTGCTTTCATTTGATGACCAGCTTCACCAGAACCAGGCAAAATTTGCCATCCTTACAGCTTCAGTTGTTGCCGGAGCTGCCGGCTATCTATACCTGAAATTTCTAAGCAAGCGAAGTAAGTATAATCCGGCAGAAGCAAGGACCGATTAAAAGCCATTAGTTTGCCACCCCCTTCTTTATCGTCTGCTAAAACCGATTCCCGTCTGTAATGTTGCGTTAACATAAGGCAAATACAATTACTATGAAAAAGTTACTGTTTACCTGCTTGTTATCAGCAATAATGTTAACAAGCGTGCAAGCGCAAATTCAACGAGGAAATGTATTGATGGGAGCTAACATATCGAATTTTTCTCTGGGGCTTGACGAACCCAATGTGTTTAACATGAACATTAATCCTAAAGCGGCATGGTTTATTATGGATGGCTTTGCCATAGGAGGCGACGTTAATTTTGGCTTATCAACGGCAACCGACGCCGGTACCGACTTCAACTATGGTGTTGCAGTCCTTGGCCGCAGCTATAGTGGCCGCAGTGCCGATGAGGTGGTAAGCAATTCGATGTTCTTCGGCGAAGCCACCCTTGGAATTTCAGGCGTCAATCCATCCGTTGGCGAAAACACCAACGGCCTGGGCTTTAGCATCGGGCCCGGATTTACGTATTTTATTACTCCGTCTATCGGATTGGAAGCGTTGCTGAAGTACAATGGAGTAGTCGGCTTTGGAAGCAGTCCCTACGGCCATAATCTCGGATTAGGCGTTGGCTTTCAGGTGTATCTTCCTGGCAAAAGTACAGCACGCCGGATAAGAAGGGATGTTGAGCAATAATGATCTGCCAAAGGCTTAAAGAAGACTTTTGACAGACTGGAGATATGTTCCGCCCAAAGGAAGGGCCACCCCCGATTTGAGCATAACTTTCTGGTTATGAAGAAATCGGATCTGCTTTGAGGGAACAACATAACTTCTGTGGATACGAATAAACTCTTCCGGCGGCAACTTCTCCATGATCTTCTTCAAGCTCATTAAAGTCATCAATGGTTTCTCATCCTTCCGGTGAATGCGGATATAATCCTCCAGGCTTTCGATGTATTGAATTTCATCAAGTTCAACCTTCATAAGCCTGTATTCAACATATACATAAAGGCATCTGGACGGACTATTAGCACCATTTTTATATTGAAAATAATCAATTGCCTTTTGAACAGCCTTCCCGAACCGCGACAACTGAATAGGTTTCAGTAAAAAGTCGAGCGCATTGAGTTCGAAACCATCAAAGGCAAAACTTTTATATGCAGTAATAAAGATGATCATGGGTTTGACTTTCAATGCTCGAACCAGATCGATACCTGTGATATCGGGCATATTGATATCAACGAACAACAGGTCTACAGGATTGTGCTTCAGGAACTCGGCGCCCGATATAGCATCCTCGAAAGTGCGGAGAAGCTCAAGCTGGTCAAAACTGGCTGCATAATGGGCAATCAGATCCAAGGCCAGGGGTTCATCGTCTATAGCAATACATTTGAGTTT
>DASWXL010000155.1:0-5333 GCA_036405495.1 Sphingobacteriaceae bacterium
GCCTGGATCGTTACATTGATAATAGCCGCGTTCGTGCCTGTGCTGATGGTGCTGGTATTCGATGCAGACTCCCCCGAAGATCGGAAACTCTTGCAGAAAGACGGGCTGAATACTTTTTTTGCACACGCAGGAATGATGCTCAACTTTGTGTTCTATCCAATGTTCATCGTGCTTATCTGCACACTGCTGGCACAGATCGAATACCGTAACAACAGCTGGAAGCAGGTACTCTCCTCCCCACAGCCTCTCTGGCAGATCTATATGGCGAAGTTCCTGACGGTTCAGACGCTTATGGTGACGTTCCTTACCGTTACATTGCTGCTCGTTGCCGTGTCGGCCACCGCGGTCAATATACTTCATCCCGCCTTCGGACTGTTCCGGTTCGAACTGGACATAGCCGGCCTGACCTCCTATGCCGGAAAAACCTACTTGTCTGTACTCGCCCTCAGCGCCGTTCAGTTCTGGCTGGCCCTGCGGTTCAAGAGCTTCTTTGTTCCCGTGGGATTAGGCTTCCTGCTTTGGCTGGCCGGTGCATACCTCACGTTTGAATTCAGGAAAGGTATATATGCCGATGAATTTCCGTACGCTTTTCCTCTGCTCGCTGCGGCTAAATCACGGGCACACCTCATGCCGTCTGTTCTCATAAGTTCGGTCGCGTATACATTTGGTGTCCTGGTACTGGGACTCGCCAATCTGAGTGTCCGTAGAATTCGGGGATAGCCAACGTGTGCAGGTTCGGGAAAGCGAGAAATGTTTTCACACTTTCAGTCATCAGGCAACCAAGGCCGACACGAAAGCGTTTAAACTTTTATGAAAGCGATCGGCGGACTCAGGCAAAAACTGTTCTGGACCAGGGATAGGTTCAGCAGGAACGTTATCGGCAATAACGTGAACGATATCAGGGAGATTCTGAATAACTATTCGTCACCCGGATCAAAAGCAAGGCGGGCCGACCTGTTAAGCGGATTGATGCAGCATGCAACATCCACAACGCCATTCTATCGTCAGTTTTGCAACTTCACATCCTTGAATGATTTTCCCGTCATCAACAAGAACATCATCAGAAGTAATTATGAGAGCTTCAGATCTGACCGGTTCAAAAAATATGAAACAAGTGATGTTATCACGAGCGGATCTACTGGCGTACATTTGATCATCGCTCAGGATAAAAGAAAGCAGGACCGGAATACGGCCGACACAATCTACTTTCTTGAAAAAGGCAATTTCAAAATCGGCAATGAGCTGATCTATGTACGCAAATGGACAAAGGCCCTTCGCAAACCTGCCTTGCTTGCATGGTTACAGAATGTTACTATGGTGAGTGTTACGGATCTCTCCGATGAGTATTTTGAAAAGTTCATCCGGAAACTGAAGCGCCGCAGGTCGGAAAAAGGGATCCTAAGCTACGTCTCAGCACTCACCCAGCTCTGCAGATATCTGGACAAAGTCAAATCCCCTCCGCTCAGGTGCAATGTTACGTCAATAATCGCCGCCTCGGAGAGCCTCACCACTTATTGCAAGCACTCGATGGAGAAGTACTTCGGCGTTCCGGTCATTTCAAGGTACTCGACTATGGAGAACGGTATTCTTGCTCAGCAGTTTCCCGGTGGCACCAGCGACTTTCACATTAACTGGGCCAGTTATATTATAGAAATATTTGATCTTGACGAGGATGTTCCCGTAGAGCATGGCGTTTTAGGGCGCATTGTCATTACAGACCTCTTTAATTATGCCATGCCAATGATCCGTTATGATATCGGTGATCTCGGAATTATGGGAACTGACGAAAATGGTGTGCCGGTGCTGAAGGTTCTGCATGGCCGGAGAATGGACATGATCTACGATACCAGCGGCAAGATGATAACCCCTGCTGTTGTGTGGGAACTCGATGAGCTCAACGGGATCAGGCAGTTCCAGCTCATCCAAACCGGGAAGGCCTCCTATACAATAAAGTTGAATGCCGAGAACACATTTAACGCCGATGCCGATATTATCCTGAACTACAAAAAGCACTTTGGACAGGATGCTATTATTACCATAGAAAAGACTGCTGAGATACCTGTTCTTGAGTCAGGCAAAAGGAAAGTCGTTTGTAATAACTACGACCCGAAAGCTTTGAACTAGACGATTATGGGAAAGTTGTATATCGCATTATACGAAAAAGGAGCAGCTCAGCTGCTCCTCTTTTCCCGCAAGACAGCAAGGCAATTCAATTAATAATCAATACGTGCGGTGGGCACCTTTGGTTGCCTCGGTTGTATACTCACTGCAGTCGCAAATGGCCCTTTTTTTGTCGTAATACCAACCGCCTGATCTTGCGGATTACCTGTATCCTTGTATATGACCAACTTGATTTATCCCTGCCTTTGGTTTGACGGTCAATCCAAAGCCGCCGCGGAGCTATACTGCTCAATATTTACCGACTCAAAAATAACAGACGAAACGCCCATGGTGGTAAACTTCGAACTTGCAGGCCAGAAATTCATGGGCTTGAACGGCGGCCCACAGTTTAAGATCAATCCTTCTGTTTCCTTCTTTGTGGTGTGCGAAACAGAAGGTGAAGCGGATGCCGCCTGGCAAAAGCTTGCCGATGGAGGAGCGGTGATGATGCCACTCGGCAAATACGACTGGAGCCCGAAATATGGATGGGTACAAGACCGCTTCGGCGTATCGTGGCAGATATCACTTGGAAAATCAGAAGATACAGGCCAGAAGTTTTCGCCATCTCTGTTGTTTGCAGGTGAGCAGAGCGGAAAGGCAGAAGCCGCGGTTAACTTTTACACTTCAGTCTTCAAGCCCTCTTCTGTAAAGGGTATCCTCCGGTACCAGGCAGGACACAATGAAACTGAAGGGACCGTAAAGCATGCACAGTTTAGCATCAACGGTTACACCATGATGGCTATGGACAGTTCCACCGCCCACCAGTTCAGCTTTAATGAAGCTGTTTCTTTCGTTATTGAATGTGAGACGCAGGACCAGATCGATCATTACTGGGATAAACTTACTGAAGGGGGCAAAGAAAGTATGTGCGGCTGGCTGCAGGACAGATTTGGCGTTCGGTGGCAGGTTGTACCCGCGGTTTTAGGTGAACTGATGCGCGATCCGGTAAGATCACAGCGGGTAGTAAAGGCGTTCATGCAAATGAAGAAGTTCGATATCGACCAGCTCAAAAGTGCCTGGGCAGATTTATCCTGACGACTGGTGCCGGATTTCTTCGACGTGCTGGAAGTTGTACCATCGTAGGTGTCGGCGTTGAGCCTCACGTAAAGTCCGGCGGCTGCGGATATTTCGTAAGGAAAAGGTACGGTGCTTGAAGTTGCTTTAAAGGAAATTAAGGGCGGGAAGTAAAATCTTTGTAATTTACTGCCTTTAAACCGTTACTATGTCTGAAATTCACCTGGTCAACTGGAATGTCAACGGCCTCCGCGCCATTATGAAGAAGGATTTTGTGGCCGATATACGAAAGATGGATCCTGATATTCTCTGTCTTCAGGAAACCAAGGCAAGTGCCGAAGAAGTCAGGTCGTTGTGTGAGTTACTACCGGGATATCACGTTTACGTAAATTCTTCGAAGGCCCGAAAAGGGTACTCCGGAACCGCTATTCTTACAAAAACCGCTCCGCTCAGCGTCGTTTACGATTTAAATATTGAGGAACACGATCAGGAAGGTCGCATAATTACTGCCGAGTACGAGCCGTTTTTTCTGGTCACCGTTTATGTGCCCAATTCGGGCGAAGGACTAAAGAGATTGGACTACCGGGAAAAGTGGGACAGCGATCTGACTGCGCTTGTGCAGCAACTTAATTCAAAAAAGCCTGTTATCATTGCGGGCGACCTGAATGTGGCGCATACCGCACTCGACATCGCCCGGGCAAAGGAAAATTATAACCGGTCGGCGGGATATACCCAGCGCGAGATCGATGGCTTTAACAAGCTACTCAATGCAGGCTTTACAGATACATTCCGCCATTTCCATCCGGATGTTATAAAATACACCTACTGGAACCAGCTTTTCAATGCCCGGGCCCGGAACCGCGGCTGGAGGATCGATTACATTCTGGCAAGTAATTCGCTGCTCAGCCATCTTAATGAAGCGATGATCTACAACGATTACTTTGGTTCCGATCATTGTCCCGTTGCCGTAAAACTTGAGGTCTGACTATGGAAATAGGTATCACTACATTCGTTGAAAATACACCCGACCCGTCTACAGGGAAGCTGCTCAGTCCTCATCAGAGGATGATGGATCTCCTGGAAGAGATCGAGTTGTCAGACCAGCTTGGGTTAGATATCTTCTCGATCGGTGAGCATCACCGACCCGACTTTATCGTGTCGTCCCCCGCTGTGGTTCTTGCTGCCGCTGCGGTAAGAACAAAGCAAATCCGGTTGTCAAGCGCTGTTACAGTATTGAGCTCCGATGATCCTGTTCGGGTTTACCAGGATTTTGCCCATGTCGATCTGCTTTCCGGCGGCAGGGCCGAGATCATGGCTGGCCGCGGATCGTTCATCGAATCGTTTCCCCTCTTTGGAAACGATCTGAAAGATTATGATTCGCTTTTTGCAGAGAAACTGGAATTGCTCAATCAGCTGAACAAGAGTGAAAAGGTGACCTGGAAAGGTAACCACCGCCCTTCGATAGATAACCGCGGCGTTTATCCGCGCCCATATCAAAAGGAATTGCCCGTTTGGGTGGCGGTTGGCGGTACACCGGCATCGGTAATACGGGCAGCAAGTTATGGCCTGCCCATGGCCCTTGCTATTATCGGAGGAATGCCGGCGCGGTTTGTACCATTTACGGATCTCTATAAAAAGACGTACGAGAGAGCCGGACATGATCCCGCAAAAATGCAGCTCGCAATCAATTCTCATGGATACATAGCTGAGGATTCGCAGCAGGCAGCGAACGACTTCTATGGACCCTATGCCTTCATGATGAGCCAGATCGGGCGAGAGCGCGGATGGGCGCCTATGGACCGTGAACATTTTGAAATGATGCGCTCACCGGAAGGCTCCCTCCTTGTAGGCAGTCCCCAACAAGTGATCGATAAGATGTTATTTGAGTACGAGCTGTTCGGAAATACCCGTTTCCTGTTCCATATGAGTGTAGGCACGTTACCACATGCCAAACTGATGCGCTCCATTGAGTTGCTCGGTACGGTGGTGGCTCCGGCGGTCAAAAAGGCGTTGCAATAAACCGACTTTTTTCAGATTCATTTGTTAACTCACCAGAGTTAATTCCGTGTGGATGCCTCGTTAAGGTTTTTCAACCCCCGTGCTTATGAAATTTTTAGAATCATTAAAAGTATTTCTCCTGCTGTGTCTGGCACTGACCG
>DASWXL010000156.1:0-11507 GCA_036405495.1 Sphingobacteriaceae bacterium
CCGGTAGTGCTGATAAATGCCGGTACTCTGCTCCCGCGAAAAGACCCTTACTTCAGGATAAAGCCGGGCCGGGTAACAGCCGTATTCGCCGGGCTGGTTGAAGTTGAAGGACTCACATTGGAGGACCTGCCGGCAGTTAAGAACAGGGTGCACAGGGAGATGGAACTGTTGATCATCGCTAATAGTGAGTTAACTGAAAACCGTTTCGTTATTTAATTTTATCTTTGCCCATGATTAAATCGATGACGGGCTATGGCCTGGCTAGTAATGATTATTCTCACGCAAAGTATACCGTTGAGATCAAATCATTGAACAGCAAATTCCTCGAGCTATCCTTAAAGCTTCCTAAAGGTTTTTCTGAAAAGGAACTGCTGCTAAGAAACGAATGCAGTAAGCTGATCGAACGCGGAAAGGTAAATATTACCATTACTGCCGAGTACCCCGGCAATACATCAAAGGGCGCCGTGATCAATTCCGGCTTGCTCCAAGCATATTACAATCAGCTTAAGGAAGTGGCGGAGGAAGTCGGATCGGCAACTGAGAACCTGCTCCAGATCGCCATGACCTTTCCGGATGTTGTTCAGTATCCTGAAGAGACTCTGGCAGAGGAAGAATGGAAGCTGCTGCATCTCACTTTTGAGCAGGCATTGGCCAATTTCCAAACCTTCCGCCGCGATGAAGGATCAGTTCTGCAACGCGATATTGAAATGCGGATCCATCACATTCTGACCTCCCTGAAGCAGGTTGAAGCACATGAGCCGAACCGGTTGCCGGTGATCCGCGAGCGGTTAAACAACTACCTGAGCGAGGCGATCGGGAGAGAGAACATAGACCAGAACCGTTTCGAGCAGGAGCTTATATTCTACATCGATAAACTCGATATCACAGAGGAGAAGATCAGGCTGAAAAGCCATTGCGACTATTTCATTGAAAGCTTAAAAGATAAGGACGCCAATGGCAAGAAGCTCGGCTTTATTTCTCAGGAGATCGGCCGCGAGGTCAATACGCTGGGTTCAAAAGCGAACGATGCCAATATACAGCAGATCGTTGTCGGGATGAAAGAGGAACTGGAAAAGATCAAGGAGCAGTTACTAAACGTGTTATAGAACCAACCATGCAGAAAGGCAAACTCATTATATTTTCTGCTCCTTCCGGAGCTGGTAAAACCACTATTGTCCATCATCTTTTAAACCGGATACCGACACTTTCTTTTTCAATTTCAGCTACTACACGTCCTAACCGGGGGCAGGAGGTGAACAATAAAGATTATTACTTCATCAGCAAGGAAGACTTTCTCCATAAAGTGGCCAAGCATGAATTTGTCGAATTCGAGGAGGTCTATTCAGGTACTTTCTATGGTACACTGCGTTCTGAGATCGAGCGCATCTGGGAAAGCGGCAAGCACGTGGTATTTGACATAGACGTAGAAGGCGGTTTACGTCTGAAAAAGAAGTATGGCGAGCAGGCGCTGGCTATATTTGTGCAGCCTCCTTCGTTTGAGGTACTTATTCAGCGGCTTACCGGTCGCGGAACTGACAGTGAAGACAAGCTGAAGGAACGATTGCAAAAAGCAAAGAAGGAACTCACTTACGCGGATCGGTTTGATGTGATCCTGAAGAACCATGAACTCGGTATCGCTTGCGCAGAGGCGGAAAAACTGGTAACTGATTTTTTGAATAGTAAATAGAGCACAGCACTCACATCTAATCGGTATGGACGTCGGGCTTTTTTTCGGATCCTTCAATCCTGTACATGTCGGTCATCTTATCATAGCCAGCTTCATGGCCAATTACACAGGGATGGACCAGGTCTGGCTGGTGGTGTCGCCGCATAATCCGCTAAAGCATAAAGGTGATCTGATCAATATGTACGACCGGCTGGAGATGGCGAGGCTGGCTACCGAAAATGCACAGAATATCCGCGTTAGCGATGTGGAGTTCAGGCTTCCCCAGCCCTCTTATACCATCGATACCCTGACTCACCTGAAAGAAAGGTATCCGGAGCACCGGTTTACGCTGATCATGGGCTCCGACAACTTGGCTTCATTAAAGAAGTGGAAGAACTATGAACTGCTGCTTCGCGATCACCAGATCGCCGTTTATCCCCGTCCTGGTTTTGAGAACGAGGAACTGGCGGCACACCCGTCAGTTACCATAACTGAGACACCGTTAATGGAGATTTCTTCCACATTTATCCGGAAGTCACTTCGTGCAGGAAAAACCGTTCAGTTTATAGTTCCTGAAAAGGTCCTCGAGTTTATCGATAGCAAGAATCTGTACCGTTAGCTTTCGTACATATCTTCAGACGGTGGCATGTCATTCAGGCCGGCGACTGCAAACACCTCAATGCCGTGTTCTTCTCCGAGCGCTTCTGAAGCAACAGCGGATAGAAACGAACTGAAATCTTTTTTAAAATCTTTATGGCAGTACAAGTTCTGCAGGATAACTGCTTTTTCGGGAAGCGGCGCACCCGGGGGCGTACCTGGTAATTCCATTTTCCCTTTCAACCAGACACAGGCTAAGAGCCGGCCGTTTTTGGTGGTTGTAAATGACCTCCCTCCGAATTCAAAGCATTTCATAGCTTTTTCCAGAAACGTCCAGCGTGTGATCGCGGATCCGTTCTGATCGAATTGCAGGAGGTCTGCCAGGCTATCCTGATTTACAGCGAAGATGAACGATCTGTCCGGCTTTATCCGATATATGGTAATGTTATCATTTGTTTTTCGCGATCCAAAGACCCGCTTTATCGTGTAGAGCAGGCCCTGTTTTCTTGCAAACATCAGGGCTTCCTTTGCCTGGTTCGATCTTCTCAGAAAAAGCCTGGGGTCGATGCCCTTCCGGCTTACAGTTTCCCTTACCAGCTTTTTTATCCATTCCCTGAGCGATATTTTAGCATAGGCGCTGAGGCTGTTCATAAGCCAGATCTGATGCGCGGCCAGACGGCTGGTTGCAAGGCCTTCTTTGTAATAGTCGCCGCCCGGCGTCAGGTCGAAAAAGCCGACGTTCTCGTCGGCCAGCAGTTTTCCGAGCATCAGAAAATGCAGCAAACCCGGCGACTGCCTGGCAAATGATGCAGCGTGGGTATTTATACCTTTCAGGTAGACCCAGTTATTTTCGGCTGTATTGATCATAGATGCAATGATCTGCTTGTCCAGTCTCAGAACCGTTACATGGAGCAGATCCTTTTCAAAGAGGTTCAGCAAAAATGGTCTGAATAACGGGTCGTCGTGAGTTGGGAATGTGTTGTACAGGGCACCTTTCCGAAATTCGAACTGTAGCAGCATCTCGTCAATCACCTCTTCGAATTCCTGGCGATCGGTTATTCGCTCGAGCCGCAGGTCTCCCTTCTTCTTTAGCCGTTTTATCTTTTCGCGGATGGTTTTGGCGTTCAGCTTCTTCAGAAAATGGTTCTCGTCGATCGCAATAATTGGCTGGTCATGTCTTCGGATGACCCGTCGGAACTTTCTGCCACTATCGGTGGCCAGCCATCCAAGGGGGGTATCGGCTGACGTGAATTTCAGCTCCAGAATGCAACCGCGGAACTGTTGCTGGATCAACCGGACGGCCTTCATGATGAATTCATCACTGTGTTCCCGGCTTGATAGCCAGGTATGGTATTCCGCAGAATGTTCGCCGGCGCCGGTGATAAACAGGCGGTTGCTCGCCTTTGCTAAGGTGAGGATGCCTGTAGCAGTGCCGTTGTTTTCCGCCCTGACCAGAACAGGCATCCACTGTGGTGCATAAGTTTCATACCATGTTAAGACGAATTCCTTGCTTTGGAATACCGTGCCCCACGGGCATGCCTGATACAGCGAGTCCCAGCAGTCCATGAACTTGTTGTCCAGCAGATGAGCCAGCGCCTCATTGCCGGCATGCAACTGTACCGATCCAAGGGTTTGAGGCGATGAAGTGATCAGGAAATCCGTTTCCATATGCATGTGTCGACATGTGTGATAACGGATATAACAGACGGTTTAACTAAAAGTTAGTCCTTGCCGAAAATATGATCGGTTAGTTGAATTTCACGCGGCGTGCGAAAGGATCCGGTTTAATGCTGTATCGTCAGCCTCTACAACGGTAAGTACGCCGGTGGACGAGCTGCCGCCCGATATCTCCTGCGCAACTGCTCCGAGAAATGCGGCGAAGTCATCGCGAAAAGACGGATAGCAATACAGTCCCTCCAGGGTGAGGACCCCGTCATCCGGGCTCGGGCTCTTCCCTTGCCATGCGCATGCCTGCAGGCGTCCGTTGGCTACGGTCGAATACACATGCCCGCCTGTTTCAAGCCTTTTCATCGCATCTGCCAAAAATTCCCAGCGGCTTACTGACGAGCCGTCCGGCAGAAACTGTAAAAGGTGGTTCAGGTTGTCACGGCTGATCAGAGAGGAAAAAGCAGGAGTTTCTTCCGGCTGTATCATGTAAGTGGAGAGATTTCTTTCCGCCCTTTTACCGGCAATGATCCCCCGTATACCGTTAAAGACTCCCTTTCTTCTGATAAGTTCTTTTGCCTTTATTACCCGGGTTTTGAATCGCTTTACATTGATACCCTTTGCCGTCAAAACCTTGCGCAAGATCTTTTTGACGAATTCTGCGGCAGCAAGTTTCAGGTAGGTGCGTTTCTGTGGCACTATCCAGACATGATAAACCCAGGCATGATCTGTCGCGAGCTGATCTTTATATGGGTCGCCGCCCGGCGTAAGATCGAATACGGTTTTGCCCTCACCCGCCAGAAACTTGCCGAGCATCAGAAAATGCAGCAGACCCGGCGATAACCTGGCAAACTGCGGCGCCTGGCTAAGGCCTCCTTTAAGATATCCCCAGTCCTTGTCAACGGTAATGATCTTCGAAGCGATCAGCTGATTGTTAAGGGTAAGAACCGTGAGTTCCAGCAGACCTTTCTCAAACAGCGCCAGTGTAAGCTGCTTTTTTTGCGGATCATCCCGGAAAGGTGTTTTGTTGTACATAGCAGCTTTTCTGAAATCCGATTGAGTAATAATTTCGTCGAGGAAATATGCGAACGTGGTTATGTCGGAAACCCGTTCGAACTTAAGTTCGCCTTGTTCCTGCAAGCGCCTGATGATCTTACGTTTTGCTTTTGTATTCAGTTTCTCTTCGAAATGTGCTTCATTCAGGGCAATCAGCGGCTGGTCTATTTTGCGGATGACGCTTTTGAACTTCCAGTCTTTGTCCGACTTAAGCCAGGCGACCGGCGTCGTGGAAGGGATATAGCGTAGCTCAATGATGCAATCGGGAAAATCGTTTTGTACAGCGATCAGCGCCGCCTTAATAAATGCGTTTTTATCATCCTCAGACGAAAGCCATGCATGATACTCGGCATTCAGTTCGCCGGCGCCGTAGATCACTGGTCTTGAATTTGCCTTAGCTAATGGCAGAATGCCTTTTAATGCACCGTTGACCCGTTTCGTGATCAGGATGGGTACATACTTTTCCTCATAGACCCGATACCAGGTAGTTACGAATTCTTTGCTTTGAAACGGGGTTGCCCACCTGCATGAACGGTATAACTCATCCCAGGATCTTAAAAAAGTATCATCGGAAAGGAGTCCGGCAACTTCATCACCAACCAAAATATTCACCTCACCGGATACCGGTATACTGTCAACGATCATCTTCTAAAGCATTGGGATGTTACATAAGCTACTTTTGTACCAAAGTTTTTTAATCAGGTAGTGTGTGATATGCCAATGTGATAATATGCCGGTCTGCTAACAAGCTTATGTGACGGAATGCCGGATAAACTGTTGTAATACGCGGTGCGGCATTTCGGTATGGAAGTGTAACTTTGCAGCGTGGAAAACGAGAAAACTATCTTAAAACTGAAGCTTCCTACCGATCCGAAATGGGTGAAGAATGTGGTAGAAAGCAATATTGAAGAGATATTGACCGATCATGCGTTTTGCGAGCAGAAGGCAGCCAGCAATGCCATTACGCTTATCGTACAGAATCCAAATTTGTCGGATCTGGTGCAGGAGATGGCCCTTTTGGTGCAGGAAGAGATGGACCACTTCAAGCGGGTTCATGATATTATTCTCGAGCGGGGGTATACTTTAGGGCGTGAGCGCAAAGATGACTACGTCAATGAGCTGGCAAAGTTTATTATCCGCGGTGGAGGGCGCCAGGCGCAGCTCATCGACCGCCTTTTGTTCTCAGCAATGATCGAGGCCCGAAGCTGCGAGCGTTTTAAGGTACTTTCCGAACATATCAATGACAAGCATTTAGCGGATTTTTATTACGAACTGATGGTAAGCGAAGCCACCCACTATTCCATGTTCATTAAACTGGCCAAAAAATACGGCGAAGGAATTGATGTGGACGCCCGCTGGCAGGAGTTCCTGGATTACGAAGCGACGGTGATCCGGAATTATGGGAAAAGTGAGACGATACACGGTTAGGCCAATGCCATCACCGTTTGAACAACAAAAATATCACCGGCTTTTTATGCAGGTCGGGTGCCTGTTTTTTCCAGTCGTTTATGGTTTTTGTGCTGATGAATTCATCTGCTGCCGTCAGGTTACAGCCAATGCATAACCGGCTTTGCGGGTGACAGGAGCGCATGATCTCTTCCAGTAGCTGATTGTTCCTGAAAGGGGTTTCAATGAAGATCTGCGTTTGATCGAACCGTTCGGCATGAGCTTCAAGTTCCTTTAACTTTTTCGTTCTTGCTGCTTTATCTATAGGTAAATAACCATGAAAAGTAAAGCTTTGTCCGTTGAATCCCGAGGCCATCAGAGCCAGGAGGATAGAGCTCGGCCCTACCAGTGGTACCACTTTTATGCCTTTTCGGTGTGCCAGCGCCACAATTTCAGAACCGGGGTCGGCCACACCGGGGCAACCTGCTTCGCTCATCAGCCCCACGTCGTTGCCGGCCAGTAATCCTTTGATGAATTGATTTTGATCTGCACCGCGGTTATGCTTACCATAATCGTGAATGATGAGTTCGCTTTGTGGAATGGCAAGGCCTGCTTCTTTCAAAAAGTGGCGGGCAGTTTTACTGTTCTCTACGATGTACTCTTTGATCTGGTTGATCGTATCCTTCAAATACGGCGTAAAGGACTTTGCCGCTGCTCCTTCCGCAAGCGGTACAGGAATAAGATATAGCGTTCCTACAGGCATCATTGCAAAAATGGCCTTTTTTTGGTAATTTATTGTTCATTAAGTATTCACCCGCCTATGAAATCACTTAGCGTAAACTGGTTTTTTGAAGGTTCTTTGGATTTTGAGCATAAAAAGTACGTTTTGCTGGCGTACCTCCAGGAGATCAACCGTCATTTCCACTCTACAAAGCTGTATCCTGATCTGAACGATCTGGTATTTCATTACAACAACCTGATCCAGTTCAGGGAAAATAAGAGTACGCTGCACCGGGCATTCCCTGAGCGCCTGACCCGTGCCGATATCGACGCCGTAAAGCTGACCTATGAAAAAATGATCCAGGACGATGCGGTAATGCAGCAGATCGAACAGATCATCAATTATGCGGTGCATCAGTTAGACCCGGCATTGAAGGAAGGGAAAGAGATCTACGACTTTGTCGAAAGCAGGTTACTTATAGAACCTGTGGGCGTAGTTCCGTTGTATCCGTTTCACGGATATTTTTTACTCCGCAACGGCGACGGACGCGAGACCCAGGTCCATGAGTACCAGATAACTCTTTTTGAAGGAAAGAACGAGAAATACAGGGGTATCAACACTACTTTTATAACGCGCTACAAACAAAGTATCCTCTATACACCTGAAGCTATCCGAAAAGAGCTGATCAGCACCCGTCGCGAAATGCCCAACCCCGCTGTTTATCACATCGAAACTGATATTCAGTTCCCGCTTGAACAGACGCTGCTGCCACTGGCCAAGCGGAGTCTGGTGAAGTATATTTCGAGGGCAGCGTGAGAGGGATGGATCAGGTATACCTCCTGCCTCAGTCTTCATTTCAATCCTGTCAATGCTTCCCGCAGCCTCGGGATCATAGCCTGGATATCTTCCAGCGTACAAGCCCCTACAGAAGCCCTGAACCAGTTCACTTTTTCGTCGGTTCCAAACGCAGAAAACGGGACAAAAGCAGCTTTCGCGTGTTTGATAAGATAGAAATTTATGTCGGCGCTGGTTTGCAGGAGGTCGCCTTCAGGTGTTGTTTTTCCGGCGTAATCGACTTTAATGGTAAGATAAATCGCACCCATCGGCACAATGGAATCAACTGCAAAACCTTCGCTTTTCAATTGCTGGAAGCCCTCATGTAATGCCGACAGGCTGGCCTGAAGTTTGGATTTGAAATCGGATAAGAACGTATCAACGGCCTCCCGCTGCTTTAAGAATTTTGCGGTAGCTACCTGTTCAGCTTTTGGTGCCCAGGCACCAACATGGCCCAGGATGGAGCGCATCTTGGCAATCACTTTTTCAGGGCCGAATGCCCAGCCTACGCGAACTCCCGTGGCGGAAAAGCATTTCGACGAACCGTCGATATACACTACATAATCTTTTATTTCCGGGCGTAATGTAACGGGGTCAACATGCTGCTTGTTGAAGGTGAGCAGTGAATAGATCTGATCGTAGAGCAGGTACAGGGGCTTTTCGTCACCGCGGCGCGATCTGTTCTCCTGTATGATGAGGTCGCAGATCTCTTCGAGATCTTTTTGGGCAAACATGGTACCTGACGGATTCAGCGGACTGCACAAGGCGACCATCCTTGCTCCTTTGACGTGCGGCCGAAGATCGGCTGCCGTAGGCATGAAGTTGTTTTCTGCCGCAGTTTGCACGGCTATTCCATCCGCAGATGCAAGATGACAGTAGTGGTTATTATTCCAGGATGGAGCCGGATAAATGACTTTATCGCCCGGATCTACCAACGCCAGATAAGTAGCATAGATCAATGGTCTTGACCCTCCGGAAACCAGTATCTGGTGAGTGGAGTAGTCCAGGGAATACCTTTCCTTCAGAAACTCTGAGACGCTTTCGCGCAGAACCAGAACGCCATCGGCCGGCGGGTAATTGGTTTGATTGGCATGGTATGCGTCAATAATGTTGTTTTTCAGCTGATCAGGTATCGGGTAAATTGATGGATCGAAATCGCCGATAGTAAGGTTAGCGATCTTTTCGCCTTTCTTCTTCAGCTCATTGATCTCTCCCGCGATTTTTATGATTTCAGAACCTTTCAGGGCCTGTGCTAATACTGAAACACTCATTTTTTTAAGTTTTTATTATGTGTGAACGCCAGGGGAAGCTCACAAATTACCATTTTTAGCGCTCGTCTGCAAGCAGAGACTGTATTGCTTGATCTATCTTGCTGAATTGAAAACCCGCTAAAGTATGCCGGAAGGCTGCTTCTATCTCGTTGTTACAGAGGTTGCCGATGCTGCCTTCGTGTGTATGATTAATTTCCTCAGGCGCTTCAAAACTGCCTTCTTCAATGGAAAGGCCTACATTCTTATATGCTTCGCGGAACGGAACGCCGTTTAAGACCTGGTTGTTCACCACTTCAACGCTGAACAGGTAACTGTACTTGTCGTCCTTTAGAATGTCGGATTTGATGCGAACGTTCTGCAGCATAAAGGCGGTCATTTCAAGACACTCATTCAATGACTGAAACGCAGGGAACAGATTTTCCTTTAGCAGCTGAAGATCGCGGTGGTAACCGGAAGGAAGATTGGTGGTCATCAGTGCGATCTCATTGGGCAATGCCTGTATCTTATTGCAGCGGGAGCGGATCAGTTCGAAAACATCCGGGTTCTTCTTATGCGGCATGATGCTTGAACCGGTTGTCAACTCATCCGGAAAGGTGATGAAGCCGAAGTTCTGGTTCATGAACAGGCAGACGTCCATGGCCATCTTAGCCAGCGTTGCGGCGATTGACGACATGGCCTGTGCCAGTATCCGCTCGGTTTTTCCGCGACCCATCTGTGCATAAATAACGTTATAGTTCAGGTTTTCAAAACCTAACAATTCGGTGGTCATGGTACGGTTTAGCGGGAATGATGATCCATATCCTGCGGCCGACCCCAGCGGGTTTTTGTTACAGATCTTCCACGCAGCCAGCATCATTTCCATATCATCGGCCAGACTTTCAGCATAGGCACCGAACCATAAGCCAAAAGATGACGGCATGGCGATCTGAAGATGAGTATAGCCAGGTAAGAGTTTTCCTTTGTGCGTATTGCTCAGGCCGATCAGTACGTTGAACAGTTGTTCTGTCTTTTCAACCATTTGGCGGATCTCACTTCTGAAAAAAAGCTTCAGATCAACGAGCACCTGGTCGTTACGACTGCGGCCGCTATGGATCTTTTTGCCGGCATCGCCGATCCGCCGGGTGAGCAGCAGCTCCACCTGCGAATGAACGTCTTCAACATCCTTATGAATAGTAAAGCTTCCTTCAGCTACTTCCTTATAGATATTTTTGAGTTCTGTCTGTACGGCAGCAAGATCTTCGCTGCTCAGGAGGCCGATGGAATGCAGCATTTTGGTATGCGCCAGCGAGCCAAGGACGTCAAAGGCAGCCATCTGCTCGTCCAGCTCGCGGTCTTTTCCGACGGTGAAGCGTTCAACCTGGTTATCTACCACTGTGTTTTTCTGCCATAGCTTGCTCATGTTCTAGTCTATTAAATATTGTGCAAAGTGTCGTTCTCTGACAGTCGTCCATTCCGACTTCAGGATGCTGTAAAAAACCGTATTCCGGATATATCCGTCATGGATCTTCATATGCTCTCTTAAAGTTCCTTCTTCGGTTGCGCCAATTCCCAGGATCGCTTTTCTTGATTGAAGGTTTCGCTCATCGGCTTTTAACTCTATCCGGTTAAGACCCAATGTTTCAAATCCATATTTCAGGATCTCGTACTTCATAGCTTTATTTAAACCTGTACCCTGAAAATCTTTTCCGATCCATGTCCACCCGATCTGCCCGCGTTCGTCTTTCCAGCTGATCTCGGCCAGACGGGTACAACCCGCCACCCGGCCGGACCGGGCGTCAATAATTGTCCAGACAGCGCAGGTTTCCGCTTCACGGTCTCTCATGGCGCTTTCAATATATCTTTTCAGTTCGCCGGGCTTGCTCAGATCTTTTAAGCCATATATCCACAGCTCCCTTTCTCCGGCGATCTTCCATAGTTGCTCTTCATCATCCGGACCGAGGGGGCGCAAAACAACCTTTGAATTTGTGAGCGTCGGTTTAAGTTTATTTTCCATTGAGTAAAGGTTCAAGTAGTTGAATATAGAGGTGTATTCCCTCTTCGATTTCGTGTGCAAAAATAAATTCGTCGGCCATATGCGAACGGGCAGAATCGCCGGGACCGATCTTTAAGGTCGGGATATCCAATAAGGCCTGATCGCTTGTTGTTGGCGACCCGTACGTTTTCCTGCCTAACTCAAGTCCTCTTAAAACGACCGGGTGTTCTTTACTGATCGACGAGGATTTCAATCGCAGGGAACGGGGCGTCACATCACACTGAACATGATGCCTGATGATTGCCAGTACTTCCTCATTCCGGTAGGCATCGGTCACCC
>DASWXL010000157.1:0-7635 GCA_036405495.1 Sphingobacteriaceae bacterium
GATGTGCTGTTCAAGTGATTCGGCGATCAGTGAAACACCAATGAGCAACAGGAATGATAATGCAAGCATTTTTACGGTCGGATGGCGATTAACGAAGTTGCTGATTCCTCCTGCCGATACCAGCATTACGGCTACGGCCACTACAACGGCGGCTATCATCACTTCCACATGTTCGGCCATCCCAACTGCGGTAATAACAGAATCCAGAGAGAACACCACATCCAGAATTAATATCTGTATGATAACTCCGGCAAACGAGTATACCTTCTTAACGCCGGTTTCATGTTCTTCGCCCTCAAGTTTTTCATGGATCTCACTGGTGCTTTTATAAATGAGGAACAAACCTCCGATCAGGAGGATCAGGTCCCTTCCTGAGATAGCCAGCTTTTCGACCCATTCCTCGTTCTCAATGCCGATCCATGCGGCCATATTGAACAGCGGAGATGTAAGAGTCATTACCCAGCTGATGGATAACAACAGCAGGACGCGGGTGATCATCGCTAGCGCCAAACCCATCTGCCGGGCTTTCTTTTGCTGATGTTCCGGAAGTTTTCCAGAGAGGATAGAAATGAAAATAATGTTGTCTATACCTAAAACTATTTCTAAAACAGTAAGGGTAAGGAAGGAGATCCATATTTCAGGATTGCTGAGTAGTTCCATCAGGGCTTTTAAAATTTTTTAATGCGATTATAAAAAAAAACCTCCACCATCGGTGAAGGTTTTTATAATACTTATTGTTTGTCTTATAAAAATTTAACAGAGCCCATATTGGTTTTGATGATCACCCTTGAGGAAGAGCCTTTACCAAACTGGCCTTTATAGTTTTTAGTTAACTGCGGGCCGTGCCGTTCTTTTGTTGAAGGTGTACTGCTTGTAAGTTTTACCCGGTTCTCAGGATAATCAAAGCCACCCATGTGTGTCGTTACGTCGAAATTGAAATTTGCGGCCTGGTCCACTCCCAGGGTTACCGAACCTTTATCGGCATTAATCATTAAGGTCTTAACGTTTTTATCGACCATGTCTATTTTCAAGCCGCCGTATTTGCAATCCAGATCTCCTCCGGTTAGAACTTTTCCAATGCGTGTCGAGCCGTAGCTAACTTCTGCGTTTATCTTATTGGCCTCGTCGAGTTTTAAACTTCCGTACGACACGTTCAGGTTTCCCATGCTAAAAGATCCTATCTTCGCCGAGCCGTATTTTACCTTAACCACATTAGCAGCGTGGTGCAGATTTTCTGCCACCAATGAGCCGTAAGTACTGTTGATATTTACAGGCCCGTCAAAGTCGGGTAAGATAGTGGAACCGTACGAGTTACTTACATCTAACGGGTTCTTTGCCGGCATGTACACGATGTAGTCGATCCAGACACCTCGGCGCTCCTCTTTTCCGTCTTTATGCCGTTTAATGCCCCACCATCCGCCCTGCGGTTTGCGTTGAATATTGGTTTTAAAATTGATGAGGTTGGCCGAGCGATTTTCATCAATGCTTACGCCATCCAGCAGCCGCTGTGCTTCTTCTGCCGAGCCTTCAAACGCTTTTATTTCGATATCAACTTTAACTTCATTTTTAGACCAAACGTTAATCATCACTTTGCCGTACTGGTTGTCGATAGCCAGCTTATCTTTCGCACTTACAGTATAGGTCTTGCTGATCTTTTTTGACTTCTCAACCGACTGATAGTTCGGGTCCTGGTCTGGAATTTCCGGGATTTTGATCTCGGGGATCGAAATATTCAGCTCTTGTAACGCCTCTAGTTTTTCAAGGCTTTTCAGGCTTTTCAGACTTTCCAGGGAGGCCAGTTTTTTCAGCTCCAGATCCTTGAGTTTCAGGTCGAGATTTTTCAGCTGCAAGTCCAGGTTCTTCATCGAGAGGTCGAGATTCTTCATGCTCAGGTCCGGCTCGGTATCAATTGATGACTTTTCGCTTAAATTTTTCGGGGCCTTCGGAACAGCCGGAACCTGCGCCATGGCTGATTGTGTGCCCAATAGCACCGCAATCATTAATCCTGTTTTATAAAGTTGTAGTCGCATTAGATTGTGTGTTTTTGTAGTTGTTGATCTGTTGTATGATGGTTAATTGCTGATTTAACACCTGAATCTGTGCCTGCAAGTTCCGGATCATTGCCTTTACAGTTTCTTCCTGGTTCGGACTGGTGGGTAAATCATTTTTTAGTTTTTCATAGCTTTCGTCCATCTTCTTTATTTCGGAAGAGAACTCCTGATAGAGCTGCGGTTCCTCTTTCTCTATCCGCTTAAGCTCCGAGCGTTTAATTTCGATAAGCGAGGCATAGTGCATTTGCTGTTTTGCCAGCTCGGGGTTGATGTTACTCAGGTTCACCGCTTCTGTGTTTTGCGATTGCCAGAAGAATATCCCGATAGCCATAACCACGATAACGGTTGCAGCCACTCTCAGTACGGTGCTAAGCTTTACTAATTTTTCTTTTTTAGGTTGGATCTGAGGTGTTTCAAGGTCCTCTGCTCCGGCTTCAATTTTGCTCCACAGGTCGGCCGGTGGTTCATAAAGATCAAAGCCCTTTTTGTTGTCCCGAATAAAATTTTCCAGTCTGTTACTCATCTCTACTTCTCCTTAGTTGTAATTAAATCCGCTGTTTTTCAGTATTTCAATTAACTTTCTTTTAGCCCGCATAAACTGAGTGCGGGATGTATTTTCCGTGATCTTAAGGATATGTGAGATCTCCTCATGATCGTAACCCTCGAGCAGGTACAGTGAAAGCACCACCCGATAACCATCCGGAAGCTCTTGGATGGCCCGATGAACCTGCTGCACCTGCAATGCCTGTTCTTCGTAATCAATAGTGTCGGTGTCGGTCACATCTTCCGCATTTACATCATCCAAAGGCACCAGGTCGAGCTTTCGCTTTCGCAGCTGACTGATCGACCGGTTGATCACGATCTGTTTCATCCATAATCCAAAGGTGGTTTCCTGCCTGAAGTCGGCGATACGGGCGAAGGCATCGATAAATGCTTCCTGCAACACATCTGCCGCCTCGTCGGCATTGTTCAAGATCCGCATAGCGATATTGAACATTGCCCTGGAGTACAGCCGGTACAATTCGTACTGTGATTTTTTGCTTCCATTTCGGCACTCAACCACCAGGTTGTAATGCTGATCTACGTAAACAGCTTCCAATTTTTTACGCTTTCATGTTAAGAGACGCAGCGACTTTACCGGCGTTGCATCCGGTTTAAGAGAAATGTAAAATAAAGCTACGAATAAGGAACTGCGCCGACTGTTAATTAATGTTAAGAAAGCGGTCGATGGCCCGGACGGCATTTTGCAGGCGAACCGGTCCGGTTCCCGGGATAACAGAATAAGTGGCGTTCAGCTCCTGAAGCTCACGGTGCCAGACTTTCATAAAATGTTCACGCAGGTGCGGAAAGTCGCGAAGCGGATCTTCCTCCCACGGCATGTCGATGTCCAGCAACAAGTAAAAATCATAAGTATGCAAATGTAAGGCATCGAGTACTTCCTGCGGCGATCGGCCAAACATGTGGTCGCTCCAGATCTTGACCGTTATAAAAGTCGTATCGCAGATCAGGATCTTGTTTGCTTTAGGCATCAGTTGCCGTTCCAGCTCAAGCTGACCATAGAACATATTGATCTCATCCTCCCAGGTGCAGGGTTCGGTAAGCTTTTCGCAATAGCCGCGTGCAAATTCCGGAACCCAGACCGTTTGATAGTGGGTTGCCAGTTGTGCGGATATGGTCGATTTGCCTGTTGATTCCGGACCAACGATGGCAACCTTCTTTATGTCGTTGTTGTTTTCCACGTTTTTTTCCAGTCCAGATATCCTATTACGGCAAGCCAAAGGAATAGTATATATAAGATCGCGGTCAGCATGAGGTCTTTATACAGATACAGCGGTACATAACAAATGTCGACAATGATCCAGAGGATCCAGTTCTGAAGAACTTTTCTGGTCATCAGAAACTGGGCAACAAAGCTCATGGCAGTGCAGAAGCCGTCGGCGTAAGGTACGTCGGTGTCAGTGAAACGATCCAGGAAAGATCCTAGTATTCCGGTTAACGCTACAATGGCGGCAATAACAATTGCCATTTTCTTTAGTGAGAAGCTTACAACCGGTTTTTTATGTTGTTCCTTCCGTTTCAGCCAGTAATACCAGCCGTAAATGGCGGTGCTCAGGAAATACAGCTGCAAAACTGCATCGCCATATAACTTGTACTGAAAGAACAGGAAGCAGTATGAAACCACGCTGATAATAGAAACCGGCCAGTTCCATATGTTCTGGCGGGCAGCCAGATATACGCAGGCGAAACCGCTGATCGTGCCTGCCCATTCAACCCATGAGATGTTTTTGAACTGGTCGGTTACTAACTGCCAGAAGGAGGCTTCCAGAAGAAACATGCGCAAATGTAAAAAATCCTCCGGTTCAGGTGACCGGAGGACCGCGAAGAGGGTATTAAAATGGAGTTTATTGTGCTGGTTCTGAACTGAAGTTCAGGCTTGCCTTCATGCTTGCATCAACGGTGAGCTGATTACGGAGGACATACTCCATCCGTACTTTTACATTAGTTCCCTTTAAATATTCATCCAGGAACCGGGAGCTGTTCACATCGAGTACCAGGTTGTTCGCTGTACCGGCGGAGACATCCTCTCTGGAAGCGACCATGATCTCCTGGCTTCCATCGGAGGACAGGTAGAGTTTCACCGACTGGAATACGCCCAGGTTCTGACTGGATGGATTTGCCGCCTCCAGCTTAGCAGATGTAATACGGATCTGTTCAACACGTGCATTATTCCCTCCCTGCCCAGTGAAGATCTGGTCAAAGCTACTGGCTGAGCTGGTGGCTGATAGTGCTGTTCCCAGTTGGGAGGATGCCGGAATGATCAGGGTGGCAGTATAGGGAAATGTTGAACGGACAATAGATTGGATGGTCGAGCATCCTGTAAGGATAATTGTAACTGCGAAGGCTACTATCAATGATTTTTTCATAAGGGAGTGTTTAAAAGTTAACAGCGTTGTTCGCCGGATGGTTTATAAGAACAAAAACCGGGCACTTTTTTTATTTTAGGTGAATGAAACTGACTGCATTCTTTATCTGTGGGCTGCTCGTCGCTGCGGGTGTTGCCCGGGCACAGAACCGGAACATATATTTTTTGAAAAACTCAGGCAAGGAGGTAGAACACCGGGATAGTGCCGATTATATCCGGATCATTGAGGAACCGGATACCGGATCCGTCTATTTTCCGGTAACGGAAGTTTATGCGAATCAGCAACGAAAGTTTATAGGCCAAGTGTCATCCTTCGAACCATCCTTAATTTATGAAGGTGCAACATTGAGTTATTACGCGAATGGTAAAAAGAAACAACAGGTAACTTACGAAAAAGGATGGCCGACCGGACTGGCATATTATTTTGATATTAACGGGAAGCCGCGAAAGATCGTTGAATATGGAGAAGAAGGAATGGAAAGGTTCCTTGGCATTGGAAGGATCGTAAAATTTAAGGTTGTGTCAGTACTGGATTCTACAGGTGTAGAAATGGTCACTAACGGAAATGGAACAGCGTACGAGTATTCTGAAGAAGACCTGGTGCGGGAAGAAGGAACTTATGTGAACGGTGTGAAGCAGGGAAGATGGTCCGGTGCAGATCTGAAGCGGAATATCACATTTCAGGAGATCTATGAGTCCGGCAAACTGGTAAAGGGAACAAGTGTCCGGTCTTCGGGAGAAACATATGAGTATAATAAACTGGAAAAGCTTCCGGAATTCAAAGGCGGTGCGGATGCGTTCAACCGGTTTTTATCTCAAACAATAAGGTATCCGCCTGAAGCACGGTCGAATGGGATCACAGGAAGAGTGTTTTTGCAATTCGTGATCGCAGCGGACGGCTCAGTACAGGATGTTGAAGTTGTGGGGGCAGTTCATCCGTTGCTTGACAGAGAAGCCGCTAGTGTTATGAAAAGGTCGCCCCGATGGATTCCCGCCACACAAAAGGGGATCCCCGTCAAAGTAATGTATCGGATGCCGATAAACTTTCAGTTGGGCAGGTAATTTTTTCCGAAAAAGTAGCGTCTAAAGTCATATCTTTGCATCCCGACAGAAAAGTCGGGATTTTCATAGTTCAAGCATAGGAAAATCTCGCTTTGTCACTAGCTCTCTTTGACTTTTGACTAACATTTTGACCCTTTAAACGCCCTATGCCAAAAGACACTTCCATTCGTTCGGTTCTTATCATCGGTTCAGGTCCGATTATTATTGGCCAGGCTTGTGAGTTTGATTATTCAGGATCACAGGCTGCTTTATCACTTAAAGATGAAGGTATCGAGGTTTCGATCATTAATTCGAACCCGGCTACGATCATGACCGATAAGGTTATTGCCGACCACGTCTATTTACTTCCCTTAACGTGCGAAAGCATTGAGCAGATCCTGCAGGAGCAGAAGATCGACGCCGTGCTGCCTACCATGGGCGGACAAACTGCGCTGAACCTTTGTAAAGAGGCTGAGGAGCGCGGTATCTGGCAGAAATACAATACGCGTGTGATCGGTGTTGATGTCGCTGCTATCGAAAAAACGGAAAACCGTGAAGAATTTCGCCAGCTGATGGTTGACATCGGCGTAGGTGTAGCTAAATCGAAGATCGCTAACTCCTTCCTTGAAGGAAAAGAAGCGGCACAGGAAATCGGTTTCCCGCTGGTAATTCGCCCGTCTTACACACTTGGAGGTACCGGTGGCGGTTTCGTTCATAAAAAGGAAGAGTTCGATCATGCACTCAGTCGCGGATTGCAGGCCTCGCCGACACATGAGGTTCTGGTTGAACAGGCCGTTCTGGGTTGGAAAGAATATGAACTCGAGCTGCTTCGGGATAACAAAGACAATGTGATCATTATTTGTTCTATCGAGAACTTTGATCCGATGGGAATTCACACGGGAGATTCAATTACCGTTGCTCCTGCCATGACCCTGAGCGACCGCTGTTATCAGGATATGCGGAACCAGGCTATGCGTATGATGCGGGCTATCGGAAACTTCGCCGGCGGATGTAACGTTCAGTTCTCTGTAAATCCGGCTAACGAAGAGATCATCGCCATCGAGATCAATCCACGGGTATCCCGCTCTTCAGCCCTTGCCTCCAAAGCAACCGGGTATCCTATCGCGAAAATTGCGGCAAAGCTGGCAATTGGTTATAACCTGGATGAGATCGAAAATCAGATCACAAAAACTACCTCGGCGTACTTTGAGCCTACGTTGGACTACGTAATTGTTAAGGTCCCACGCTGGAATTTCGACAAGTTCAAAGGTGCCAATACCCAGCTGGGCTTGCAGATGAAGTCGGTAGGTGAAGTAATGGCTATCGGTCGTACCTTTATCGAGGCCCTTCAGAAAGCCTGCCAGAGCCTGGAGACGAACCGTTTAGGTTTGGGAGCTGACGGCAGACAAAGTCATAACCTGGAAAAGATCATGCACAGCCTGGAGAACCCGAGCTGGGACCGCTTATTCCACATAAAAGACGCTTTTTCTCTGGGTGTTCCTCTAGAGTCAATCCGCAAGGCTACCTTAATTGATAAATGGTTCCTGTTGCAGATCCAGGAACTGGTTTACCTGGAGCAGGAACTGAAACGCTATTCATTAAATAATATTCCAAAGGAAT
>DASWXL010000158.1:0-18774 GCA_036405495.1 Sphingobacteriaceae bacterium
TTTCTTCAAGACCTGTGTTTTTCCCGAACCGGTCAAGCCGCCCAGCATTGCGATCGCGAGTTTGTCGTGGAACTTGTTTAGCACCCAATTTCGAAACTTTTTATAACCGCCTTCCAGCAGGATAACGTCGAAGCCATATAAATTGAGCGCCCAGGCCATGGCGCCGCTCCGCATGCCCCCGCGCCAGCAGTGAACAGCGATCTTTTTACCGGGTGCAATCCTAAGCGCGTGCCGGATAAAATCAGCCCATTTAGGGCCGACCAGCTCGAAGCCGGTGAGGATGGCCTCTTCGCGCGACTTTTGCTTATAGGTGGTACCCACCATCACCCGTTCTTCATTGGTAAACAGTGGGATATTGAATGCGCCCGGGATATGTCCCTGTTGAAACTCGGCGGGAGTCCTGACATCAATTACCGGGGTGGCTTTGGTTTGTTCAAGGAATTCCTGAATGCTTAATGTTGTGATCAAGAGAAGCTTAGGTTTTATGAAAGCTGTCGTAAATACATTTGAATAGTGTTTTCCAGGCCCAGGTATAAAGCATCGCATATCAGGGCATGGCCAATGCTGACTTCCAGCAGGGCGGGTACGTTCCTGGCGAAGTATTGCAAGTTAGTCAGATCCAGGTCGTGGCCCGCATTAAGTCCTAAACCTAGTTTTTGAGCCACTTTCGCCGCATCAGCGTAAGGGGAAACAGCTTTTTCCGGATCGTTATGATATCCCGATGCATAAGCTTCGGTATAAAGTTCGATCCGGTCGGTTCCCGTGGCGGCGGCTGCTTCAACCATTTCCCCTATAGGGTCAACAAAAATAGAAACGCGGATGCCGGCGCTTTTGAATTCGCCGATGATCTCTTTGAGATACGCCTCGTGTTTAATGGTATCCCAGCCATGATTGGATGTCAGCTGTCCTTCGGCATCGGGAACCAGGGTAACCTGTGCGGGTCTGTTAGCCAGTACCAGGTCTACAAATTTCCTTTCAGTAGGGTTGCCTTCAATATTGAACTCCGTTTTGATAACGCCTTTGAGGTCGAAAACATCCTGGTAGCGAATATGGCGCTCGTCCGGACGCGGGTGAACGGTAATGCCCTGGGCGCCGAAGCGCTCGGCCTCCAATGCAACTTTAATCAGATCGGGATTGTTGCCGCCGCGCGAGTTGCGGAGAGTGGCGATTTTATTGATGTTGACGGAAAGTCGGGTCATGGGGTATGAGGGTCTGATGTCGGATGTCTGAGGTATGAGGTCTGACAATGTTAAGATTTCCAGTTTGTAAAAAGTTTAAAGAGTTTTGCTCCGATCTCATCAGCTTTTAATTGCAGAGCTTGATGCCGTTCAGGGTGGAGGTATTTGCAATCCCTCGCATAGGTGAGCCAGACCTTGCTTTCTTCCAGAGACCCGCGCGAGTATACCAGATGCCGCTTAAACTCGCCTTCGTAAACTCGTTTAGCGAAGCCTTCGGCGATATTGGCACTAACCGATCTTGAAGAGCGAATTACCTGGCTGGTTAGTGAATATTTCTCCTCTGGAGGGAAACTCCTGACAAGCTCAAAGATCTCCATTGAGAAATTGTAGGAAAGCTGATAAACCTCAAGATCCACATATGATTTAATCATAAAAGAGAAATGCTTACCCAAAAGTAAGCATTTCTCTTTTATGTTAGCCGTCAGTCGTCGGCCTTCGGACATGAGTCCTCAGTCTTAGTATCTGTAATGCTCCGGCTTAAACGGGCCTTCCACGTTCACGCCGATGTATTCAGCCTGGTGCGGATCAAGAACATCCAGTTCAACACCGATTTTGGCCAGGTGTAAACGGGCAACTTTCTCATCCAGATGTTTAGGCAGGGTATAAACCTTGTTCTCGTATTTGCCAGGGTTGGTCCAAAGCTCTAACTGCGCTAAGGTCTGGTTCGTGAAAGAGTTCGACATAACGAACGACGGGTGACCGGTTGCACAGCCAAGGTTTACCAGGCGTCCTTCAGCCAGCAGGATAATGTCTTTGCCATCGATCGTGTATTTATCAACCTGAGGTTTGATCTCCACTTTAGTGCTGCCGTAGTTTTCATTTAACCAGGCAACATCGATCTCGTTATCAAAGTGGCCGATGTTACAAACGATAGCTTTATCTTTCATTGCTTTGAAGTGCTCGCCACGAACGATATCGCAGTTACCGGTAGTTGTTACAATGATATCTGCTTCTTTCACAGCGGTAGCAAACTTCTTCACCTCATAACCTTCCATTGCGGCCTGTAACGCACAGATCGGGTCGATCTCGGTAACTATTACACGAACGCCCTGTGAGCTCAGTGATTCCGCAGAACCTTTACCCACGTCTCCGTAACCCGCAACGACAGCCACTTTTCCGGCCATCATTACGTCGGTAGCACGACGGATAGCATCAACCAATGATTCGCGGCATCCGTATTTGTTATCGAATTTGGATTTGGTAACCGAGTCGTTAACGTTGATCGCCGGTAAATGCAATGTTCCGTTTTTCATGCGCTCGTATAAGCGGTGAACACCGGTAGTGGTTTCTTCAGATAAACCTTTGATGTTAGCGATCAGCTCAGGGTACTTGTCGAATACCATGTTGGTCAGGTCGCCTCCGTCATCTAAGATCATGTTTAACGGCTGGCGATCTTCGCCAAAGAACAGAGTTTGTTCAATGCACCAGTCAAACTCTTCGGCATTCATGCCTTTCCAGGCGTAAACAGAGATGCCCGCCGCAGCGATAGCAGCGGCTGCATGATCCTGGGTTGAGAAAATGTTGCATGATGACCAGGTAACTTCCGCCCCCAGTTCAACAAGCGTTTCAATAAGTACGGCAGTCTGGATGGTCATGTGTAAACATCCGGCAATGCGCGCTCCTTTTAAAGGTTTTGATGGTCCGAATTCCGCACGAAGCGACATTAATCCAGGCATTTCTGCCTCTGCCAGTTCGATTTCTTTGCGACCCCATTCGGCGAGGGTGATGTCCTTAACTTTGTAAGGAATGTAAGTTGTCTCTACTGATGACATAGTTTGTTTTTTTAAGTTATTGAAAATCAAGCGAGATGCGTTAATGTTTGACTAACTGTTGCAAGCAATTTGCAAACTCGACTGGTTTTCACTGCAAAGGTCGGTCATTAAGACAGCTTTTCCAAGATTGCGTTAAGTGTTTTTTGAAGGTCACCTACCTGTCTCTCAAGCATTGCAATTCTTACTTGCATATTAGCGATGCTGTCAGGTTTGGCTTTGTCTCGTTTCTGCGGTTCACCACGGCCTGTAAAAAGCCAGTCGGAGGAAAGGCCGTATTTTTTCGTAAGTAGCGTGACTAATTTACTTCCAGGTCTTGCCCATCCATTCTCGTAAAAGCTTAAAGTTTTGGTGGTGATCCCAGCTTCTTCTCGTAGCTCCTCTTGAGTTAACTTTGCATATTTTACTCTGAATGTCACAAGTCTGGATGCAATTGCCGCCTGCTCGGCAGTTACGGTAATTTTCTTTTTTATTGGTGTACTAACGGTGCTTACCATTCTTCCTGATTATTGGTTGAGGTTATCCCTTTGTTTAAATTCTCGATGTACGTATTTACAAACGCTTCCAGGTTTTTCTTTGCGTCTTCCAGTTTAAGGTCTGCCTTCTTATTATAGATCTCTTTGTTGTTCATGCCGTTACCGGTGTATGGGTTGATAGATACGGTTCTGAATATATCGCCCGTGCGGGTACTGATCTTATTTAAAGACGGTTCTGAGACCCGGACCTTATTATCCCGAAATTGGAGGGTAATCGTATAGTTAACGTCCCAGCTAGGGTTTAGGTATAGGTGCTTAATTTTGACAGCGTTCTGTGAAACTGCATTGATAGTGATGCTTTCATTGTCAACCGTACTCAAAACATCTTTTGGTGATACGTATTGCTTCGAAAGATAGATCATCGCATTTTTATAAAGCGTTGCCTTATCGAGGTTCGGAATATCAATTACAACATAATCCTTAGTCGTGTCAGCTGCGTTTCGAAACCCGTTAAAGGTAAGTTCGAATTTGTCCTGAGCCCAAGTGATGCATGGGAGCAAGAGTAACATTAGCAGTAATTGTCTTTTCATATTTATAGTTCAATTTGTTTCTTTCCTTCTTCCTCTGTGACGATGGTTCCGTAACCTATTCGCAGCAGATAGTTGTAAAATCGAATGCCGCTTGCTGTCGATGCGATCGCCTCGATCGCGCCGGGAACTTCGTTAACTTCAACATGCCGGTATAGTTCCATGGTTTTTACAACCGTATAATCCCGGGATCCCTCAGCAATATCAACAACTGCAAATTGCAACGGGACCGGCAGTACCTTTAATATAAAGTACATATCCCAATAAAGTACACCTGTGCTGCTGATCGCTGTCATGGTTAATATGGTTTCATCTTTCCAAAAGGGTCAACTACATTTAACAATTGCTCAACTTCGTCCAGGTGAACGTCATAGTCTGGATATTCCTCTTTATCTGGGTTCCAAGAGTGTAGCGTGATCATGCCAGTATCGATGTCGTGCGCAATTATTTCTTTGACTACTATCCCCTCGGTTCGGTGTACAATAATCCAAGCTTCGTTACTATGTATATGGAGCTTGTATTGCCATTGCTCGCGTCTAAGGTGGCGGCCGATTATTTTTTGACCTGGCCATAAACTCTTGCGTGCCATAGTCTCATTCTCAATATTAACCATGCTATTCCCCGCCATTTCAAAAGCCAAATACGATCCCTTGTGCAACTTATCCACCGGTATTGTTATCGTTTCAAATCCATCGTAAAATTCGGGGTCTCCATAACCCCTTAAGTAACTGCCGAACGCTTTCTGTGGGACCACGCTAATTTGCATAACCTCTGATCCATCGGCTAAGGTGTAAAACTTTGCGCCTGTTGCTTCTAACCCAAATGGGTCCGCAAGTCGCAATGGCTTCGCTTCAAGGCGCGGTAGTTTAATATAAGGCATAAGTGGTTCTCCAACTGAACTATCGTCTGAAAACATAAGATCTTCCACATTGAACCCATAAAGATCTCGTAATCGCTCGGCCATCTTTTTTCCGATCGCTTTCTTTCCATTCATCAAAGCGGATGCGTATGGTTGTGAGCATTCAAGATCAGCCATCAGCTGCTTTTGAGTAATACCCTTTTCATCAAAAAGTTTTTTTCTATCCAACATTAGTTATATAACTAATTTTTTCTCCCTGATTTTCAGTCAGTTAAGAATAATATAACCATAAAGCATACAAACCATTTTGGTTATATAACTGTTAAGGTTATATTTGTGTTACTAAACAGTACCAAAGATAAATATAACCTACAGTTACCGAAATACCCAATAAGTAGTAAAAATGATCGCCAACAGAATACCAGGAGGATTACTCGAAGGAACGACAGAGTTCTTTACAATCAGCAAGCCTGAGACTCAAGTTGAGCCAATGTGTATATATAATGGAATCCTCTACGATTTCAGCGGAACACCGGACTGCAGGAAGGAAATTCTTCGTAAGCGAATGAAGAGCGAACCAAGGGTGGAACACGCTATGGAGGTTATGGTTGGTCCGGACGAGGAGAGAAAGCTTGCCAAGTTTACGGCATGCCGGTACGGTGCTATGAATTCGGATGCGGATATAGATGCTAATGGTAATCTATCAGAACCGGAGTATGTCCCATGTGGCGAACGGGATACCTGTAAGTTTCAAGGAACTGGTTGTGTGTCAATAATGGTTCGTGAGGGTGTATTCTTAAGCAAGGCGCAAACAGCAGTTTTTATCCGGGTAAAGCTTCCGGATAAGAACATAGCCGATGAGTTGTTTCTGTCTGTTGAGACAGTCAAAGCTCACTGGAAGGCCATAAGAAAAGCTACAGGTTTAAATAACAAAATTGAAATCGCCATTTGGGCGACTCAGAAAGGAATTATATAACAATGAACGGTATGTATACAGTCGAAAGAAACGTCCCGGTTCCAAATAAAGAGGACACATGGAAATCAAAGCTGGATGCTTTGCAAATCGGGGAGAGCTTCATCTTCCCGGAGGTAAAACGCAATAGCGTACGCCAAAACATTAGCGGGTATTTCCACCGGTTGACGGCAAAACGGTTTACGGTGTCCGTAAAAGGCCAAACTGCCGGTACCGCGCGGGTCTGGAGAATTGAAGACGCAGAAGTAAAGGAGGGAGAGAACTAAAAATGGCAATGAGTTATGACAGCCTGCCAAGTGAAGTTGAGGCATTAAAAGATCAGGTGGCGAAGCTGACATTGATCGTTCAAAATTTACCTAGTGGTAATATCGATCCATATAAGGATACCAGTGAAGCAGCAGCTTACATCAAAAAGACGCCGAATGCAGTCAGGATTCTAGTTCACAACAATGCGATCCCGTGTATAAAGCGTGGTAAAAAGCTCTACTTCCACATAGATGATCTTAATAAATGGATGGAAGACGGACGCAGGGGAAAGAAAGTGAGGGTATTAAAATAAAAAAAGCCCCGATGGGTGTCGAGGCTTATTCTGTCAACCAACCTAATGGTTTAACATTTAAAGCACTTCAAAAGTATGAAAAGTATTTACAAAAACAAATCTGAAAGTTTTCTTAATACGGTAGACGATGTTACCGAATTTGATATCGCGAGGCTACGGCTAATGGAGTTAAGGGAACGGGCTTTTTTAAGGAGGCTCCAGTGTAAGCAGGTTAAACCAAAAGTGGCTGTAGATACATTGGTAACCATACTGATCACCTTGTTATTTCTCACGGCCGTTCACCTCCTTATTTACATTAATGTCACCTGAGACGAAATCAGCCCTTATCACACTTGTTCGAACAGCTATTCAACAATGCGAAGAAATCAAAATTACCTGCCAGCATTTACAATCGGATTGCAATCGGTATCAGGCCGAACAGAGCATCCCATTTGAGCTCCACATCGGATCAACGCTGATGCAGGCAGGAATAACAGCAACCAATTAAATCAATAATAGATTATGACAACAACAGGACGTATCGCCGTACGAAAATCAGAAACCGGCGCATCGACACTTCCCGAGATCGGGAAAATTAAGATCGGTGTTAAGGCCCAAGGTTCGGGGGGCAAAGAGTACCCGAAAGCCATTGACTACTTCCGGGCAACTGGAACATTCGCCAATGAGTTCCACAAAAAGTTTGGGGATAAGCCGCGGGAGCTGAAGGTGGTTTTTATTAGCAATGACATTGCCGAAGTGTGTAACCAACGGTTCGAATGCTGGGAGGGTGGCAAGCGTTGGGGATGGGGTGATGGTGAGAACTTCACCGTGTGGGATAAGTCCGCTGCAAACGGGAAGGGGTCGTATGTTCAGGTTGGTAAGACTGATCCGCGCGTGAAGTCGGCCGGCAAATGGGATGAGATGTTAACGATCAGGTTCGTGCTCCTCGAAATGCCGGGCGTAATGGGCTACTGGAGTTTCCAGACAAAGGCAAAAGCGGTCACCATCCCTTCGATCGTTCGCGCTTTCGACCTGGTAATGGAGCGCGCCGGTTCGATTATCGGTTTCCCATTCTCATTGACCATCGAAATGAAGAAGGGCTATAACCCTGGTGATCCGAAAAACTATCCAGTTGTTTCTCTGGTGCCAAACTTCACCGAGGATACCATTGAGATGGTGCAGAACTATATTCAGGCCGGTGGGAATATGAACAGGCTAACGTCCCGCATGATCGCCAATAATCAACTTTCGCCTGAAACTTTACAAATTGGTAATGGGGAGTAAAGGTATGAGGTTTAAAATTTTAAAAGGCACTGAAACATACAACAGCCTGACCGGGCTTTTGGATAAAATGATAGCAGCAAATAATGAAGCTAAAACACTTGCCATGTCGCTTGGAGCGAAAGAATGGCTTCTAGCAACTGGCCCGTATGCAATAGCCGGAGGGCTTAGTGGGCTCCGATTTCCTGAAAGACCAAAGGGGTGGAAGAAAGTTTTCTCCAAAAGATATAATGATATCTATTTTCCCTCTACTCACCTCAAAGATAATCAGGGATTGATTGAAAAGATATGGGGTCTGACCATTGTAAATGCAAATGATTTAAATGTAATTGTCGGGTATGTAGAACAAGACATATATACCGATAGAGGAATGATATGGTCAACGTACCCGGGTTTCAGCTTTAAAAACGACATGTTTTTACTCAGCCTCCACGAGAAGGCTGTTTACGACAACACCAACGCTGATATTGTCGAGATAACGATGTCTGAGTATAAGTCATTAACAGGAGGAACCCAATAATGCATTTCGAAGAAGTAAACACCGATTGGTTTAACCCCAATGCGCTCCGACTACCTAACTATAAGGTTGGCCGCGTATCATACGGACAAGGTCGTTCGTACATCCGGATCAATGAAGACGGCTCCCTTGAACAACCGTTCAGGCTGTACACGTCATTAACGACAGCCATCAACACCTGTGCGCCTACCGAAAAGCCTTTGCTTGAATGGTATGTAAAGCATGGCATGGCTGAAGCGGATCGGCTTCTGAAGCTCGCCCAGCATTACGGTACCCTAATGCATCTGATTTTCGGGCAGTACCTGATGGAAGGATCGTTCGAACTTGAAACTCTTAAGGAGCAGGTTGAAAACTATACCAGTGAAAAAAACTACTGGCAGCCAGAGTGTACCGGGTGGGAGGAGAAGCTTAAGTACGATCTTGTAGCATTCGTTCAGTTTTGTCAGGATTACAAAGTCGTGCCGCTTGGAATTGAATATGTCCTGCTTTCCCAAAGAGGTTTCGGGACCTTGATTGATCTGGTGTGCAACATGACGATCGAAGAAAAGGGTTTCTGGGGCGAAGTGTACAAGTCAGGTGAAAAGAAAGGTCAGCCGAAGGAAACAAAGCGGGCTAAACAAATCACTGCGGTCATCAACTTCAAGTCCGGCCGTCATCAATTCTACCGTTCAAACGGAATACAGGCCTTGGCCGAAAAGCAGCTCTTCGAGGAGAATTTTCCGGATATCAAAATTGATGCTGCCTACAACTGGTCACCGAAAGACTGGAAGACCGAACCCGGATATAACCTGAAGGATTGGAACGGTGAGATCGAACCCGGAGAGGTAGATGCTGTCATGCAGCTTGCCGAGGTTCGGTTTGCTCAAAAGGCAATCAACCGCCGGTACCTGAATATCTATGGCACCATTCACAAAGGGGATCCTGTTTCAGCGCTCATCCATCAGGAAAGCGTCGAAGACTTCTGCATGAGAAAGTTCGGCAATACACCGATGACCAATGCGAAGCCGGCAGCAGCATTTCATGTGTCAAAATCCGGGAAGCTGACTAGCAACATGCCAACCGAGACCGCACGTCCATTAGTTTACACACCGGCACCATTGCCGATTTAACATTTAAAGCAATATGAATATACAAGAAACTGTACAAAACGAGCTCAATACCATTATTGAGGAAGGGAAGGTTCACGCGATCATTAAGGCGCAGTTGGAGAAAACCATTAAGGGGCTTTTCGACGAGGCGCTCCGAGAGTATTCAGATTTCGGAAAGCAAATACGGGAAGTGGTACAGGAATCTCTCAAGATAGACCTGTCCAAAATATCAACGTTAGGATACCAGCAAATTGTGACTGACATTGTGAGGGAGCAACTTCAAAAGAATGCATTGGAGAGTATAGTAGAACCCGTTACCGAAGCGATATCAGGCATCCTTCAACCTATTGAAAAGCGAACCTATAAGCTGTCAGAGATTCTTGAGGAATTCAAAAGGCGTGAGATTTATGAGAGTGAGGGCGAATTGACTCTGTGTGTTGAACATTCTAGCTATGGAAGCATCCATATCGGCATCGATGAAAAGCCAGGCAAGAATAAATATTCCTGCGATGTGCAATTCTCCATCGATGCCAAGGACAAGAAGATATACTCATTTGAGTGCGGGCGACTCGGGACCAGAGATCTGCGGGCGAAGTCTCTTGGTGGAGGCTTCAATAACTTCCTCTTCAACCTGCACGCATCTCAATGCCCTATTGAGGTGGATGAACACGCCTGTGAAACTTAATGGTATAACGGATACTAACATTTAAAGCATATGTCAACAGAATTAAAAATCATTGGACCAGAAGATTTGCAAGGTGCAAGTCTTGTCCTCGCTACCAACATCAGCTATGTTACAACCTATCAGACTAAGTCTGAAAAGCTTCTGGAAAAAGCTCAGAAGGAGGGCGTAAAGCTGACGCCTGAAACGGATGCTGAGATCAATAAGTTTTTGGTGTCGGCAAAAACCTGCCATAAGAAAATGGAGGAAGACCGGAAGCCGTTCACATCGAAGTTGAATGAGGTGATCAGCTTATTTACTGCTCAGGAAAACAAGCTGATCAAAGAAATTTATCCCAAGCTTCAGCAGGTCCGTGATGCGTCGGTAACAGCGTATGCAAAGGAGGAGCGTGAGCGGCAAGCGGAGGAGCAGCGTAAACTTGATCAGCAGAAAGAACGAATTACCTTACTGGCAGATGCTGAACAGCAGTTACGCAATGCTTATGCAGATATCTTATCTGCCGACAAGGCCATGCTGTTGTCTGCTTTCGAAAGTGCGGATGCATCCACCATTGATGAGGTTCAGTCGTTATTCGAGACCTGCACACCGAAATTCACTCAGGAACAGTTTGACGATATCGTGCTGGTGATTAGTTCCCGCCTGATCAGTTCCGAGGAGGTCGAAGTTATTAAGCAAAAAGCCAAAGAGGGTAAGTATGAAAAGATTCAGCCTCATTATGTCGCCGAAATCAAGAATTATGCAAACCACCTATTAACACTTATTCCTGGACGCCGGGAAGAAATAGCCAAGGGTGGAGAGAGTAAAGCAGCTGAGGAATTACGCCGTAAGGAGGCTGAAGCGCTTGCCCAGCAGCAGGCTATCAGTGATCAGCGTGCCGAGCAACAGCTAAGCAATCAGATTGCCGAGGCTGTGGTAGACACGCAAATCGCTCAAGCAGCTCGTGCAGCAAACACGCCCAATGCTAAGGCTATTGAGTCGTACACCATCACTGTCACCAAACGTGAAGGTTGGGCCGAGATCTTCAAGTTCTATTTCAATTACTCTGACGAACAGGATCTTGGCAAGATCAAGCTTGACCAGATGAAAACGTTTGCTGAGCGCCTTGCGAAAAGCCAGGGGATCAAGATTGAGAGTGACGCTGTTCATTACGAAACAAAGTTCAAGGCCACCGCTAGAAAAGCCGCTTAAGTCATGCCGTATATCTTGCTCAGCGACGTCTATTCTTACTGTTCCCGGGAAACGAAGTACGCTTCGAAGTATGACCGGGTTCAGTTGATCACCAAGAACGAGCATGTGGTGATTCTTGAAGATCGAAAAGGTAACCGGTTCCCGACGTCAGACCACAATCTGGTGGAGGTAACAGACGCTGAGTACAAGATAATCGCCACTACCCGGTCGGCTATTGACCAATTAAAGGAAAAGACAAAAACTCCTGCCAACCTCAAGAGAATGCAGGTTGAGGAGAAGAAGATTAAACAGTTATTAAATATTTAAAATCCAAATTCAAATGAGTACAGAAAAGAAACTCTCAGGTAGCATTGCGCTAACCAAACTCCAACATGTGATAATGGAAAAAAAAGGTAAGTCCGGTATGATTCGCGGGCTGTTCATCCCGATTAACGCCAACATGTTGGTGGAGAAGGATGGGGCGGTTTACATGGATGTCAATGTAAATTTTAAACCAGAGGCGGATAAGTACGGCCAGAACGGATTTATCTCTAAAACAACTGCCTCCGCCATCTGGAAGGAACTGGACGATGCTGGTAAAGAGGAAGCGAAAAAATTAAGCCCGATTTTGGGTAACATCAAAGATTGGTCGGCGTCTGGTAACGATTCAGCCGGTGCTGCCACCAATAATGTTGTACAAGAAGACGACGATTTACCATTTTAATGACTTTACATTTTGGTAATGTAAAGTAATGTTTTACATTTGAGAGCCGGGAGTAATTTCGGCTCTTTTTACAATAACATTTAAAGCAAAATGAAACAGATTTTATTAAACGAAAGGCCCCATGTGGCCGACGCTTGCCTGTCGAACTACACGATCATGAGCAAGCCATCATCCAACGTTGATTGCTACGGCATTGACTGTGACAACCTCAACTTTTTCATTCAGTTCAGAAACGGTGTCTGCTATTTCTTTTCAGGTGTGCCGATCGATGTATTGAATGGTGCCGTCGACTGCGAGTCAATCGGCAAGTATTTTAATGGCAAGATCGCCCGGCAGTATGAGAGTCGTAAGGTGTTGAATAGGCTGGTGACGGAGGAAAAAGTAACAATCCAATAATTAGGCACATGAACGATTCAAAATTAACCATCAAGGGCGGTAAGTTCTTTCTAGGAGAAGAAAGAATTAAACCAGAGTTCGGCAACTCCGAGCATATAGCACTCATTCAAAGTATAGAAGGTATACAAAATGGCGACCTGCGTCAGGCGAGTGAGATTGAGAATCAGTATCAACTATTTGAGGACCTATCTAAGTAAGACATATGAAATTTTCAACATCAAAATCCAATTTACTCGCTGCGCTTTCAATCACCGGAAAGTGTGTTTCTTCAAGAAGTATCATTCCGATACTCGACAACTATCTTTTTAATATCGATGGAGATACCCTCGAAATAACAGGATCAAGCCAGGATGTTTCTTTAACAACGATTATTGATATATCTGGCGATGGCTCTAAAAAGTTGATTGCGATACCGGCGTCCAGATTGATTGGGCTCATACAGTCGCTGCCAGAGGTTGAGGTTTGTTTCGAGGTAATTGAGATTGAGGGCAATAAGGATACACTTATAACGGTAGAAATATCGGCCGGCAAGGGCAAGTACACGATCGCATCTGAGAGAGGCGTGGATTTTCCAATTTTGAAGAATACCGAACAGGTAACCTTTGAGATAGCAAGCGCTGAAATGCTTTCCGGAATCAATAAAACTCTGTTTGCGTGCACTGTCAATGGCGTTGAGTCTTATGGTGGCCTGTCCCTAAGTTTTGAGGAAAACCGGGTAACCTATTCCGGGGTAAATGGGCATTTGATCAGCACGTTCACGTATCCGGTTCTTGTGGATAGCCACAAGAGCTTTATAGTTCCGGTTAAGCCACTCGCAATTTTGAAATCCGTACCGCTAGATGAAAAGGTAAAAATAAGCATCGACGATAAGAGCATTGTTTTTCGCTTAAACGCCAATACGGTGCTTAAGTCTGTGCTATCGAACTCCAGATACCCGGACTACAAAGCTGTCATACCGACAAGCAATTCCAAAGAGTTAGTGGTAAATCGGCCGGAATTGGTTGCTTCTTTAAGGCGTGTTACTCAGTTTGCGAACCGCGTTACCGATGGAATAAAAATCCAAATTGATAGTTCCGGGTTTACGCTGATCGGCGAAGACACCGACTTCGCTCAGGAGGCCAGGGAGGCGCTTGATCATACTTATTCGGGCGATCCTATAACCATCCTCTTCAATGGCAATTACCTAATTAATTGTTTGAGTCGGCTTGAGTCTGATACGGTTCATTTGTACATGACCGAACACAATAAGCCTTTGATTATTCGTGAGCAGCCTCCTGCTGGCAGTGAGACATCTAACCTGGTACTTGTGGCTCCACAACATCAATTAAATGGTTAATCATGAAATCAACTGAAGGATTCAAAAATATTATCAATGCTCACCTGCAAAGCGTAGGTGAGTCTGATCCCCTTTTCGCGGAAACCCTCAAAAAGCCAAATAAGAACATCGACGATTGCATTACCTACATTCTCAATTCAGTTCAGAAGAGCGGGTGTAACGGCTTTGCAGATGAGGAGATCTTCGGCATGGCTGTCCACTATTACGATGAAGATAATATCGAGGTGGGTAAGCCTATCAATGCTAGAGTGGTTGTTAACCATCGTGTGGATGCCAAGACGTCTGCACGCTCTCAGAAGCCAGCCCAAAAGAAACCAAAACCGCCATTAGCTAACAACCAAATTTCATTGTTCGGATTATGAAACCGAGAACCAAACGTCAGGTGCTCGTCTGTGAATTAAGTGGGCGCCTACCAGTTCTGGCGGAATCGCTGGGGCCATGGGCATTCAAAAACTGTATCGATCATGTTGGTTACCGAAATAAGATGTGGACTCACTGCCTCAGTTGTGGTAGTGTATGGCCTACGACCTCCATGCGAATTAAAACAGAGGTCTGTAAAGGGTGTGGCTGGAAACTTAGGCTGGAGACCACCAGAAAGCAGAAGTCTACTAAATGGGCCCGATTTGCTGTGCTCGATGTGGTTGAAAACTTTCAAGTGGTCAGATACTTCGAAATCCGATGCAACCAACGTGCTAAGGAAAAAGCTCGTTATTATGTCCAAGAGATTATGCAGCAATGGCTGTTACAGGATGGCAGGTATGAGATCATCAGTAAGCAGGTTGGTGGGATGGGCCTATCATACGACCACTTCGGCGGGGCGATGACCCTAAAAGATGCCCGTGACCCCTCAAAGTATGATGTGTATGTGGACAAAATTTATCCGAAGATGAAGCTGCTTCCCGTATATCGCAGAAATGGTATCACCTCAAGGCTGACCAACATCCGACCATTTAAGCTGTTCTGGACGATCGAAAGCGATTCGAAAGCCGAAACTCTTTTAAAGTCGAACCAGTTTAGTCTGCTCCGCGAACGACTTGGGCATGGGAAATACAACCTTGACCGTTATTGGCCGTCAGTAAAAATCTGCATCAGAAACAACTATTTCGTTAAGGATGCTGGTATTTGGCTTGACTATTTAGACCTGTTGCATTACTTCCGGAAGGATCTGCACAACGCGAAATACGTGTGCCCTATGAACCTAAGAAACGAGCATGACCGGCTTGTCGAGAAAAAGGAAGCAATCGTTAAAAGACAAGACCTTGAGCGGAGAATGAAGCGGGTCGCCGAGGATCAGCTGCAGTATGAAAAATCGAAGGCAGTCTTCTTTGGTATCGCCTTTACCGATAACGAACTTGAGATAAAGGTACTGGAACATATTGAGGAGTTTATAAAGGAGGCGGAATTGCATAAGCATTGCGTTTATTCGAACCGGTATTTTGCAAAGGAAGATTCCCTGATTCTTTCCGCGCGGGTTAACGGCAAGCCAGTGGAAACCATTGAAGTTTCCCTTTCGGAAATGAAGGTGGTACAGTCGCGTGGGATGGGTAACAAGGCGTCTGAGTATCATGATCAGATACTGAAACTAATGAACAAGAACCTGCGACACATCAAAAAACGGACCAAAAGTTCAAAAATGGAGGCGGCGGCATGACACACGGGTCACTCTTCAGCGGCATTGGAGGTTTCGACCTCGCTGCTGACTGGATGGGGTGGAATAACAAATTCCACTGTGAGCTAAACCCGTTCGGGCAAAAAGTTCTGAAACATTACTGGCCTAATGCTACAAGTTATGATGACATCACAAAAACAGACTTCACTATTCACAGAGGAACAATCGACGTACTCAGCGGAGGAGACCCGTGCCAGAGAAACAGTAACGCAAACCGGAGCGGAGAAAAAGTTGCGGAAAGCCTTGGCGGCGAATATATCCGGGCGGTTCGTCAGATCATGCCCAGATGGGTTATACGTGAGAACCCGGCAGCAATTAGAAAAGATGCTCCTTGGCCTGCATGGAGATTTGCGGCAGAATTGGAAAACCTCGGCTATATCGTTCCCACTCCATTCAAACTACAGGCTTGCTGCGCCGGTGGAAGCATACGCCGGCAAAGGCTGTTCGTGCTCGGCTACTTTCCGAAGTCCGACAGCCCGGGACTGGAAAGGCATGAGCGCTCAGAAATGGCGCAACCGAGCAAAGGGGGACAAAACTCCAACTCTACCGGACCAAATTGGTGGGACCCCGCACCCAGAATTTGTACTGACACTGATGGGGTTTCCTCCAAGTTGGACGGCATTACCTTTCCAAATTGGCGAAACGAATCAATTAAGGGGGGGGGAACGCTGTAGTTCCACATTTAGTATTTCAAATTTTCAAAACTATAGAAGCATACGAAAATGGACTTTAAAAGTAAAGTAACCTTATATACCGATCTGATAGATGCATACCAGCCGTTCGACGCTGTCGAGGTGCATCCTGTTGCGAGAATTACCGACAACGAATTTGAGCCATGTGAAGAATCCGAGGCGGATCTGTTCGCGGTTTACATACATCTTCCGGAAGAAGGTTTGCAATGTATTGCTGATTGTGATACGCGAGAAACAGCAGAGGCCTTGAAGGATTTGCTGGATATAACAGGTAGAATGTTTGTTGTTGAAAACGAGGATTAGGAATGACCCCCTTAGAAAAAAGCCTTATCCTTTCATACGTCCACAATAAGCTGGCGATTAAAAATCTAGAGACAACCGTTCACGAGCTAAAGATGGTCAAAAATCCTTCGGCCGGCAGAATGCAGTTCGTGTTCGAGAAGCTGATTGCTGCCAACAAAAAAGCCTACACGATTCTCGAAAAGAACATGAAGCACATGGGTGATCTTCAACTGATCGAGAACGACATCGAGGCGGTAATGAGTGAACTGTGGTCGGCGCCAATAACTACAACCAATGAGTGAAGTCGAACAAGAACAGTATGCGTTGGTGTATTACCTGCAGAATGGCAATCCTGGGCCGGTATTAAGGCAGATTGCCGAGGAAAGAATCAAGTGGCTAGAGCAACGAAAGTATCAGGTTTCAGAAGAGCCGAAGCAAAAATTTTATTTACGAAGGCTTTACATTTAAGTAAAGTAATGTAATATTGTAATCCCTGTCAAAGAACATTTAAAGCAAATGATTAAACAACCATATCCCTATCAGGAAGAACTAATCAAAGAAACCAGCAGGTCATTACGGGAACATCAGGCGGTCATCGTCCAAGCACCAACCGGTGCCGGTAAAACGATTATCATGCTCAACATGATCCATCGAGGGCTGCAAAAGGGTAATACCTTCCTAGTTATTTCGGAAACCAGAAAAATTTACCGGCAGCTGGTCAATGAGTTTTCAGGTATCGAGATCAACGCAAACGTCAAATCCCTATACATCCAGACCGGCCGCTGTTATGTGGCCATGGCGCAAACGCTGAAACGTCGGCCAGTAATACTCGAGCAATTCAAGCGGTTGGAGAATCGGCTGATCACCATGGCAGATGAGGCGCACATTAATACGATGACGCCCATCCTTAAATCGCTTGATCAATCGTACCGTATAGGCCTTACGGCTACACCTTATTTCAAATATGCCAAGCATCTTCCAGAAATCTACAAACATCTGGTGCATGGCCCTCAGGTCGAGGAGCTGATACAGCTGAAAAAGCTTTGTGATTATAAGCACATCGCCCGCACGCGCGGTGATCTCTCCTTGTTGGAGCTGAGGAACGGCGAGTACTCTGAGGCCAGCCAAGATAAGGTGTTCAACAGCACGGCCGTGTACGATGGACTATTTGAGGATCTTCGGACTATCCCGTTCAATAAGGCCATTATATTCGTTGCCTCTATCAAATCAGCCGATGCGCTTACCGAAAGCCTTCAGGGACATGGTTTTGCGGCTACCTGCTTTCACTCCGGACTTGCTAATGGAGAGTATGAACTGGCTAAGTTCACCGAATTGCGTCTTGCCAACATCTTAGTTACCATCCGCTCGCTCTCAAAGGGATGGGACCACAAACCTATCGACCTCGTAGTGCTTAACCACAAGACTACCTCAGCGGCACTATACCTGCAAGAAGTCGGTCGTGGCTCTCGGGTTATCGATGGTGTAAAGCACTTCTTCACGGTCCTAGACTACGGCGACAACTGGAAACAGCACGGCCTTTACTTTGAAAATCGTGACTTCACCAAGCTTTGGAACCAATCGCCGAAAAAGAAGCGTGACGGGGAGGGTGTTGCGCCGGTTAAGCTTTGCCCTAAGTGTGATAGCTTGTTATCGGCATCTGTAAGGGTCTGCCAGTACTGTGGTGAGGAGTTCCCAATCGTAGAGAAAGAGCTGGAGATCGGCGATCTGGTGGAGATCACGCAGGACTACAGCGAGCTGGCGGGCAAGCGGCTGTCTGAGTTATCTCCCTATCAACTGTCGGTGTATGTAAAAACGTTGAATAAAAAGCCATTCGGGGCACGGGTGGCACGAGCGCGCGAACAGGAGGTTGCTGGCTTTCTGCATGAATACGCTGGGTTCATGGGTTACAAGACCACATGGGTTGATTTTCAAATGAGTATGATCGGCGATGAGAAGATTGAGTTTGCCGATTTGGTTATAAGGGGAACCGTTAAAGCTGCATAAAAGGGGATGAGTTTAGCAAAGACACCATTAATACATATTTCAGCCTTTAAGCCTCAGTTAATGAGGAAAGAAAATCGGTATGCTCCCGGGTGGAAACCGATGGATACTGATTTTTATACTGAAATGTTCGCAATTCGGGACGGCGCTTACTATGATGTGGTTTCTGAAATCAGAAAAGAAACGGATCCGGACAAGAGACAGGAACTTAAGGGCAGAACCTTAAAGGCGATAACTATTTCTGCAAATGTTGAGAATCATCGGAAGATTGAAAATTGCAAGCACTCGGGTCTTCTAAATATTGATATTGATCCCAAAGAAAATCCGGAAATCGACAATTGGGAAGAGCTTCGTGATACACTGTTTGAAATGCCGGAAGTTGTTGCCTGCTTCCTAAGCGTTTCGGGCGAAGGTGTAACATTCGTCGTAAAGATCAATCCGGACAAACATAAAGATGTGTTTAATTCGATCAAGGACGAACTATATGACAACTTCTATA
>DASWXL010000159.1:0-11922 GCA_036405495.1 Sphingobacteriaceae bacterium
GTTGAAGACATGGCGTGATCCGCCTCATTTACATCGGTAAGTGATCTCACGAACGGCTTGTCAAACTTGGAGATCAGGCGAAATGTAAGCAAACCGAGCACAGCGGCGATAAGACCGAAAAGCGGCGAGAAATAGAACATCACCGAAAACGAGATCACGAACTTCAGCAGCGAAGCCACGTAGATAAAACCGTTCTGAAAGAAGTCCTTTAAAGCGGCATAGCCTTTCTTTAGTCTGTTGATGGTTGATCCGCTATGGTGCTCTTTGTGCCAGGCTACCGGCAGATGAATGAGTTTGCTATACTGTTCGTTGAGGTAATTTTGCGACAACCTGAAGGCCAGATCGCGCTCCATTACGCGGGCAGGGCCGTGGAAAGCCCACTCCAGTAACTTCAGCCCCAGGAACCCCAGTCCGTAGATCCATACCTGCGAGATCACATCGACCCCGTTCTTCTGGATAGATTCCACAAACCACCCATAAAAGAACGGGTTTATGGCAACCGTCAGGTTTGCACCGATGAGCAGGGCATATATTAAGATATATCGTCGTTTATCTTCCTTAGCATAGCGCCAGGCAGTAGATAACAACGACAAGTACGGGTTTTTCACAACTCTATATTTTGGCAGATGGAGTTGTGGTACGGCAAAAAGTGAAAAAAGTTACTTTGTAAAAATTTTCATCGATAAATCTCCTGAACGGAGCAAGGCACTACAAATCCTTTCTCAAAAGCTGGGCGTTGATGGCCACGATAATGGTGCTTAAGCTCATGAGTACTGCACCGGCCGCCGGTGTTAGTATGAATGACGGATACAAAAGCCCTGCGGCCAGCGGAATGGCTATAACGTTATAGCCCACGGCCCAGCCCAGGTTCTGGATCATCTTCCGGTAGGTGGACCGTCCGAAGCGCATCATCTTCACCACATCATCCGGATCACTGTTCACCAGAATGATATCAGCCGTTTCGGCCGCAACATCCGTCCCCGATCCAACGGCAATGCCCACATCCGCCTGTGCCAGTGCGGGCGCATCGTTCACGCCATCGCCGGTCATCGCCACGATCTCATTCTGTTGCTGAAACTCCCTTACCTTGTCCTGCTTCTGATCCGGAAGCACATTGGCCAGGAAGCCATCCATGCCGAGTTCCCGGGCCACAGATGCGGCCACATGCTCGTTATCACCGGTTAGCAGATATGATTTAATACCCATCGACTTCAGCTCCCGGATCGCCGACTTTGAGGTTGGGCGGATGGTATCCGCCAGAGTTATAATTCCCGCTGATTTCCCATCGATCATCAGAAAATTAACCGTTTCCACGGCCTGGTTCACCTGCGAAGGAATTGCCGGAACTTCCAGCCCTTCTTTGGCAAAGTAATTGGGTCCGCCGGCAACCACCACCTTACCGTTCACCTGTCCCTGAACTCCTATCCCGGGCAGGTACTTAAAATCTGACGACGGCCAGAGGTCGAGCTTTTTCTCATTTAAGACTTTTAACACCCCCTTAGCGATATAATGTTCCGAGTGCTGCTGCAGGGCCGCGGCGAACTGAAGGATCTCGTTCTCTGAATACGTATCCGAAAGCGGCAGGATCTGCTGCACCCGGTGTGAACCTTCTGTCAGCGTTCCGGTCTTATCGAATATGATGAGCGACAGCTTCCGCGAATTCTCGAAGGCGGTGCGATTGCGGATAAGCAAACCGTTTACCGCTGCCTGCGACGTAGAGATGGCCACCACCAGAGGAATGGCCACACCCAGGGCATGCGGACAGGATGTGACCATTACGGTAACCATCCGCTCTAATGCAAAGGCGATCTCCCCTTCCTGCGAAAACCAATAAATGAAAGTGGCAAAACCAACCGTAAGCGAAATATAGGTAAGCCACTTTGCCACTTTATTGGCGAGGTTTTGCGTTTGCGACTTGGTGGCCTGCGCGCCCTGCACCATGTTGATGACCTTATTCAGGTAGCTTTCCTCGCCCGTGCCGCTTACCAGTACCTTTAATGATCCGTCGCCGTTAATCGCCCCTCCTATCACCCGATCGTTCACCTGCTTCAAAACAGGAACACTCTCGCCCGTAAGCATGCTCTCGTTCACCGATGAACGGCCGTCGACGATACTGCCGTCGGCGGGAATCTTTTCACCCGGTTTGATGAGGATGGTATCGCCTGTTTTAAGGTCGCTCAGCGGAATATCCTCCACCGAGCCGTTACGTTCACGATGAACGACAGCGGGCAGCAGTGCAACGAGCGACTCAAGAGCGCGGGATGCTGCCATCTGCGAACGCATTTCGAAATAGTGGCCGAGCAGCATAATGTCGATCAGTGTGGCCAGCTCCCAGAAAAAGTCCATACCCCGGAGGCCAAAGATCACTGCGGTACTGTACAGGAAGGCAACCAGAATAGCAATGCCGATCAGGGTCATCATTCCCGGGTTGGCACGCCTGATCTCGCGCACCATTCCCTGCAGAAAGGGCTTGCCGCCGTATACAAAGATCACCAGACTGAAAGCCAGCAGCACGTATTTATCACCGGCAAAACCGATATCGAAATTGAACCAGTGCTGGATCATCTCCGAAAGCAACAACACCGGAACCGTCAGGATCAGGCATACCCAAAATCTCCTTAAGAAATCTTCCGTATGATGGCCCAGGTGCTCGTCGTGCATGGAATGCCCGGCATTTCCGTGAGCCGCATGATCATGATGTTCGTGCTTTGAATGATCCATAACAAGATTTAATATTGCCCAGCATTGCGATGTTAGAATTCAAACCCGGGATCCTATCGGTAAGTTTACAAAAAACGACTACGAATACTGCAGGTTACCGTACTAGTCGTGTAGCTCGTCAGCAAAATTTATAGAAATCACTTTCGCAACAAATGCAACGATCTTGATTAGTTGCCGTTCCTTCCCGGATTTGGCTTCACTACCCTTGTAGCCTCATCTTCCAATTGCCGCACAAAATGCTTTTCAACTTCACTTAAATCGCTTGCTGTCGACTCCTTAAATTTATCGTACTCAGCGTGCGCCTTTTCCAATGCTTGTTGATGACTTACTTTCCCCGCATCTTTTAAAATATCATTGCCGGTCATGCGTAAAAAATCGTCTAATCGCTCAATCCAGTCTTTCATGTACATAGGCCTCCGGTTCAAGGCTTGCAACTCGGCAAGTTCCAGGTAAGCAGTAACCATGCGGTTTAAAATATTCAGTTCTGCCTCGTTGAGGTAGTTTTTAGCCGTTTCGATTTCCTGCTTTGTGGGCTTTAACCCTTTGAAGTTTGTAAGACCCAAGTTAGGTTTACTGGCGTCTATGCGCTTATATATCACTTCAGCAGCTGTGTGGCCATGTGCGGCCCAGTGCATTTTGTTTTGCACCGTTTGAAAAAATTGCACCGATATCTCCAGCTTAGGATCGTAGTCTATACTTGTAGCATAAATGTCGAGCACTTTTCGCCAGAACACTTTTTCGCTGCTGCGGATATCACGTATGCGAGCCAGCAATTCATCAAAGTAGTTGCCACCGCCTGCCTGTTTCAACAGCTCATCATTCATCGTGAACCCCTTTACAATGTATTCCCGAAGCCTGGCGGTAGCCCATTGACGGAATTTGGTCCCCTGATGACTTTTTACCCGGTACCCTACAGAGATAATCACATCAAGATTGTAGAAATTGGTGGGTTTGGTAGAAAAATCGGAAATTCCGATTTTTCTTATCGAATTGTGCTCTTCAAGTTCTTGTTCCTCAAAAATGTTTAAAACATGTTCATTTATCGTCGAACGAGATTTTTGAAATAGCTGACTCATCTGTTCTATGGTCAGCCATACCGTTTCATCCTCCAGCCTGGTCTCTATTTTGGTGCGGCCGTCGTCAGTTTGGTAAATAATAATATTGCTTTCCATCCTCCTTATTTAATCATTTTTTCAGTTCATTGAGTATGTCGTTCTCCGTCCGAAGGGAGAGTTGAACATTTGATAGTCCAAATATACGAAATACTAAATTTATTAGCAGCATACTACCTGTAATCGCTGTGAGGGATTCTTGTCGGTCCAGCCAGGCCCATATCTCCCAAGCCTACAGGTCAAATGCGGAAGCGGACGATCAGGCTCAATACCTCAGAGACTTTCGTAAATGTTCTGCACGATGATGATCATCGCCATCAGGATATACCCCCCTTGACCAGCACCCAGGTCGCCAGAGCCAGTTTGCTGCCATGGGAACAAAAGACGCCGACCTCTCACTATCCGATCTCGTAAAGTTTACGGCCATGGACGCTATATTTAATGAAACCTCATTCGCTGTATTCTGACCGCGTTCAAAATTGCCAGTAAAGCCACACCAACATCTGCAAATACGGCCTCCCACATGGTGGCCAGGCCACCGGCGCCTAAGGCCATAACAATTACCTTTACAGCAAAAGCAAATCCGATATTTTGCCAGACAATACGATTGGTAGCTTTACCGATATCAATGGCCCGGGAGATTTTTGACGGATGATCGGTCTGAATGATCACATCGGCGGTCTCAATGGCGGCGTCACTGCCGAGGCCTCCCATGGCAATTCCTATATCACTTAATGCCAGTACCGGTGCGTCGTTTATTCCATCGCCAACAAAAACCACAACGTTTTTGGGATCTTTTTTAAGTTCCTCAACCCTTTGAACCTTATGCTCCGGGAGCAGGGCGCCGAAGGCCTGATCGATGCCCAGCTTTTGGGCAACCCGGTCAACCACGGTCTGCTTATCTCCGGAAAGCATTACGGTTTTTATTCCCCTTTCATGAAGCCTGGCAACCGCCGATTGACTGTCTTCTTTGATCTCATCAGCGATGGTGATATAACCGGCCAGTTTTCCGTCGACGGCAACCACCACGATCGTATCGGTTACCTGTCTTACCTGGTCATCAACCGCAATACCCATTTTATCCATGAGTTTGAGATTTCCGGCTAATATCTGACGATCGTCGATGGTACCTTTTATTCCGTGACCGCTGATCTCTTCCAGGTTATCCAACCTAATGTTTTTCACTTCTTCACCGGCATACTCTGCAACCGCCTGTGCAATGGGATGGGTAGATTTTGATTCAAGGGCTGCGGCCATGGGCAGCCATTCCTTTTCGGGCATGCCATTGAAGCTAACCACCTCCTGAACTTTGAATACGCCTTTGGTCAGCGTACCGGTCTTGTCCATCACCACCGTATTGGCTTTAGTTATGAGGTCAAGGAAATTAGAACCTTTGAACAGGATGCCATTTCTGGATGCGGCTCCGATACCTCCGAAATATCCCAGCGGAATGGAGATGACCAAAGCGCACGGACAGGAGATCACCAGGAAGATCAACGCTCTGTACAACCATTGATTGAATTCATATTGCTGGACAAAGAAATAAGGCAGAATAACAATACATACCGCTAAGAGAACAACAATCGGAGTATAGATCCTGGAAAACCTTCGGATAAACTGTTCAGTTTTCGCCTTCCGGGTAGTAGCTTCCTGAACCAATGTTAATATCCGGGCAAGGGAGCTGTCGTTGAATGGTTTAGTAACACGCAACTCTACCAGTTTCTCCTGGTTGATCATTCCGGCGAGTACCGTTTCTCCTTTGTTGAGCGTTTGCGGCTGACTTTCGCCCGTTAGCGCTGCCGTGTTAAACGTACTTCCGTCACTCAGCATTTCGCCGTCTAACGGTACTTTTTCGCCGGCTTTAATCTGGATTGTTTCTTCGACCTCTACGTTCTCCGGATCAACCTCAATATAATTTCCGTTTCGTAAAACCGCAGCTTTATCAGGCCGGATATCCAGCAATGCCTTGATACTTCGCTTTGCCCTGTTCACCGCTGCATCCTGGAACAGTTCACCTATGGTGTAGAACAGCATCACGGCCACGCCTTCGGGATACTCGCCAATTACAAAAGCACCGATCGTTGCTATGGACATCAAAACAAATTCGGTAAAGACATCGCCTTTGATGGCATAGGTTACTCCCCTTTTTACAACCGGCCAACCAACAGGGAGATAGGCCACAGCATACCAGAAAAACCTAAACGTTTCGCTATAAAAGCCAATTTTACTGCTGTTATCCATCACAATTCCGGCCAGCAGCATAAAAAGGCTAAGTAAAACAGGTGTATATGGTTTCCACCGCGCGGCCTCATGATCATGTTTCTCTTTGTGCTCCTTACGGACCGAAGCCGGTTGTTGACCGGGATGACCCGTGAGCTGCCAGGTTGAGGCAATCTTCAACCCTTCTTTTTGGATCATGGTAAAAATCTGCTCCTTGTCTGTAAGTTCCCGGTCATATTCCAATTCGACCGGACCGGCATCGGAAACCGATACATGCACCACCCCGGGAATCTTCTTTAATCGGTTCTCAAGCGAAGTTGCCTGGTTAATTTGCAATATCCCATCCACATCAATGAGCAAATGCTGATATCTTCTTGTAAGTTCCGCTCCTTCTCTTTCCGCTTCCCGTTGCAGCGTTTCAAGAGAGATCGCATCCGGGTTATAGTGAAAACAAAGCTGGGCTTTGTTATTTCGGTCGCCCGGTACCAGATGTACTTTGTCTATTCCCTTGTGCTGTTCTATACGATCAATTATCCGGGAAACGCACTGATCTCGTTCATCCGGTACTTCGGGTAATAGGAGATCCAGGTTTATCTTTAACTTTTCCATTTGTGTCTGCTGTAAATAAGCCGTCTTACCTCTTTACAATCGAGCGTGCAGCAGGTTCGGTGCTGCTTTAATAAAAGTCGCCGTCCATATCCGTGATATCACAAGAAAGAAAGCGGCTGACGTGCATACCGACAGTTTTCAGGTAAAATACCGGTAACCGCGCAGATGTCATCGCCAGCCGATAAAGTACGTTCTTTTACTACAGTTGCAGTTTTATCCCGCCATTAACGACAAATCCGTCTACGGGCGCATAAATGTCGCGGAACTGCGGATCACTTAAACTGCCGGTATAGATCGTGTCAAACCTCGTCTGCCGGGTGTCAAGGAAGTTCTCGAAGTTCAGGAATATGGAAAACCGCTCCCACAACTTTTCCATCATTAAACCTGTGATCCAATAGGATTTGCCTGTTGAGCCGTCATTGAGTTTCTGGCGACTGAAATAATAGCCCTCCAATCCGAACTTAAACTTCTCCTCGATCTCATACATCAGTACATTGTTCAACCGGTGTCTGGCAACCAGCGGATAGGCCGATGCGCCCGAGCCGAAGTTCTGATTCACGTCTGCCAATGTATAACCGATGAACAACTTGAAATCCTGGTAGGTCAGCTTTACGTTTGTTTCGATACCCTTTGTATTCAGGTGGCCATCCGGCTGCTGAAACTGCAGGGCGTTACCCGTCGTGGCCGTTAGCAGCAGCGGGTTATTGATCCGCGTGTAAAAGAACAGTTGATTGATGGAAAACGTCACTTCATCATTGAACAGACCGGTGCGGTAGTTGATATCAAAATTCCCGCCATATGACCGCTCAGCTTTTGCAGCATCCACATCGATCGGAAGAACATTCCGGAACTGGATCCGCTCGGCTTCTTCGGTGAAAATGGTAGGTGTTTTATACCCGAGACCTCCACCCAAACGCATGCTGACCGGTCCGGTTTTATACAGGGCCGATAAGCGTGGCAGCAGCATAAAGCCGTAATCATTGTGATAGTCGCCGCGAAGACCGGTTTCCAGGTTGAACTGATCTGATGGCTTCCAGGTTTGCTGAACGAACGCGCCCAGCGTGTTCTGCGAATAGTTCCGTGGAGCACCAACAGCGCCGCGTTCTTTAAAAACATCCGAAAGGTTATTCAGACCTACAACCCAGTCGGCGCGGTCTGAACTGCGGCTATATGTCGCCTCTGTAAAGGTCGAAACCTGACGGCCTGCAAATACATAAGATGGAATACCGATCTCACGATCGTAAAAGCTGACGCTGTTCTTAAAATTCAGGGCTGCAGCTTCGGAGAGCTTGTGAGTAAGCGAAAGCTGCGACGACACCCGCTCCGTATTATTACGCTCGAAGTATGCCGGTGTCTGCGTTTCATTCCCTTTTATGAAGTCGATATTTCCACCCATTCTTCGTTCTATCACGGTGTTTATTCCCAGATTTAAGGAAGTGGCCGGTGACAGGTCAATAAACAATTTCGGGTTCAGGGTATAGCGATCGAACTCCGGGATAGCGGTAAGGCCGATATCTGCAGGATCATAAGGCGAGCCATGGTTATATGCTCCATAGATGGTGGTGCCGACCTTACCCTTCTTATTTGAGTAAAACCCACTGGCATCCAGACCAAGGGCCGACGTTCCATTTAAAATGAAGCTAAGCTCCTGCTCCTCACCCGGCGTTCTGGAGACCAGGTTAACCAATCCGGCAATGGCACCACCCCCATACAAAGTAGAAGATGAGCCTTTTATCACCTCAACCTGCTTAAGATCCAGAGGAGCTATCTGTAACAGCCCCAATCCACCGGAGAAACCCGAGTACAATGGGAACCCGTCGCGAATGATCTGTGTATAACGCCCGTCCAATCCCTGAATGCGGATACTGGAATTAGCACTGGTAGCCGACGTTTGCTGGGTCTGAATGCCGGTACTTTCATTCAAAAGCATGCGGATATCGCCCGGCTTCATATTTCCCTTTTCGGCAAGCTCCTCACCCGAGATCGCTTCCACACGAGTTGGAATATCTTCGATGGTACGACTGCTTCGGGTGGCCATAACCACCACCTCTTCCAGCTCACTTTCGTCCGGTTCGAGCGATACCATGATCGCCTCACCGGGAACTGTGACGGTGTCTGTTCTTGTTTTGTAACCGACATATTTAAACTCGGCACGATATGTACCGGAGTTGACATTGCTGAAAGTTACCACTCCATTGATGTCTGTTGATGCCGCTTTATTCAGTTCTAAAATGGTAACCGTCACGCCGATGAGCGGTTCATTTGTTTCGCTGTCTTTTACTGTCGCTTTAAAGCTATTCTGAGCAAATGTTGTATATGAGAATGCTATTGCAACGAATAGCATGATAATCCGTTTCATTAATTCTGATTAAGACGTAAAACTTAAAATAATTGTAAATTCTATTGAGGATCAGGCCTGTTTCGGAGGTTGCCAGATCGGAAAAGAAACGTCAATCACCGTGACCGAAAGCTCCGCCGGAGGAGCAGAAGGCCGCATCTCGTGAGCCATTACCTGATCGGTTTCCGGTATCAGAACCGAGAAGGGACACCTGGCGCACTGGCAAAATGCATTGCAATTGTCGTCCGGAGCGCTGTGATCATCTGACGGCGCTGACGTCATTTCAGATTCATCATTATGCGCTTCAGTACCCTCTCCGCATGGCATCAGAGCCATCGAAAGAATAAGAAACGACAGAATGATAGAAATTAATTTCACGGAGACAAAGATAAGGAAACATTTTAACGGATGCATGGCGGGTGCCAGCAGTAGCCCGGGCAGATCCAGTAAAGCCACACTTGCCATGGTAACGGCAGTTTCAGGTCGTCGGTAACCTTTCCGCGGAGGTTGCTGCCGGACGACTGGCCGGAAACCGTGCCGTTTAGGCCCTGGAGAAATGGTTCATCGTGGGAGATGACCAGCTTGTTGAATCGCACTTTTTATAAACATTTTTTTTTATATTTAATTATGAGACTCCCTATCGAAAAATACATTACTGTTAGTGACGTTTTAAAACAGAGTCTTTTCACATGTCATTATGAAGGCAACTGAAGGAAAAATCGGCAGAAAAGTAATGCGATTTACTGTAAATTAAGACGCAAATGACGACGGATCACGGCATCCCGGAATCGACGATTTTCTCCCAAGCCCTATCAATCTCTGTAATTTTGAATGCCTATTTTGATAAACTGAATATAAATAAAAAATGTTACTTTTATGAAGTTGTGAATTATGGACATTGCATTAAAGTATAGAATAGTAGAGAGGATCGTTCAGAGCAACGATGATGCCCTGCTCAATGAAATAAAGTCACTGGTAGGCCTATCAGAAAGCGATTTTTGGACAGAACTTCCTGCCGAAGTAAAACGGGCTGTGAACAAAGCGAAAACAGATCTTGATCGGGGTGAAGGCATTTCACATGCTCAGGTCATGACTGAAGTCAAGAGCCGTTTTTTAAACCGGTAATGAGTTATACTGTCACCTGGTCACCCATCGCCAGGAACACCTATATTCAGATCCTTGAATATCTTGATGAAAGATGGACGACAAGAGAACTGAAGGCTTTTATTGATCGTACCGAAGAAGTAATAAACAATATCTGCGGTAATCCTTTGCTCTATCCGTATTCAAAAGAAAGCGACACCCATAAATGCGTACTAGTTAAGCAGGTAAGCCTGTTTTATAGAATAAGAAGAGACACTATCGAACTATTGGTTTTCTGGGATAATCGTCAGGATCCGACTAAGCTGCTTATACAGCATTAGGAACGAAAGACAACTTTCCGAACCAGGTCATTCCTTTACAATGTATTCCCGCCTGGCGGTTGCCCATTGGCGGAATTTGGTCCCCTGATGACTTTTTACCCGGTACCCTACAGAGATAATCACATCAAGATTGTAGTAATTCGTGTGATATAATTTGTTATCCGCCGCAGTTGTTCGGAAATTCCGGACAACTGAATTTTCTTCCAGCTCGCCCTCATCAAATATGTTCCTAATATGCTCACTGATCGTAGCTTTTGATTTTTGAAAAAGGTCGCACAACTGCCCCTGCGTCAGCCATACCGTTTCATCCTCCAGCCTGGTCTCTATTTTAGTGCGGCCGTCCTCAGTTTGGTAAATAATAATATTGCTTTCCATCCTTCCTTATTTCATCATTTTTTCAGTTCATTGAGTATGTCGTTCTCCGTACCGAAGGGACAGTTGAACATTTGATAGTTCAAATATACGAAATACTAAATTTATTAGCAGCATACTACCTGCATCCTGACCTTTCAGCTGCCATTAAAAAGGCAATGCAAAATTGGCAAACAACCAACCTTCTAAACGGAAACGGCGGTTGACATTCATTATTTATTTCCCTATATTCAAACTGATTTTGCAAGAAATGAATCAACAAAGTAAGAAACACTGGGAAAATATTTATCAGACGAGGACGCCTGCAGAGGTGAGCTGGACGCAGGATGTCCCGAAAACTTCTCTTGATTTCATTCATTCTTTCGGTGTTGATAAAACGGCGAGTATCATCGACGTCGGCGGTGGCGAGAGCACCCTGGTCGACTATCTTTTAAATGAGGGATATCACAATATTACCGTTCTGGACATCTCCGCAAACGCACTCGAGCGTGCAAGGAAGCGACTGGGGGCAGATGCTGCCAGGGTAAAATGGATCGAAGCCGACATTACCCAATTTAAGCCGGATACCACCTATGAGGTCTGGCATGACCGGGCAACCTTTCATTTTCTGACCACAGCAGCACAAGTGAAAAAATATCTTTCGACTGCTCGTAAAGCTGTTACCGGGTTCATGACCATCGGAACATTTTCAGACGCCGGTCCTGCAAAATGCAGCGGCCTGGAGATAAAACAATACACTGAGGATACCCTTACTGAAGAACTGCGTGAAGGCTTCAATAAGATCCGCTGCATCACTGAAGACCACATCACTCCGTTCCAAACCGCGCAAAACTTTTTATTCTGCAGTTTTAAGCGTAGCGTGCCATTTCGTAGCGCGCCTTTGCCGGCAGGCAGGCGCTAACAAACTGCTGGGCAAGGTTATCGCCGCTGTACAGCTCATCATCTGTAGTAATCATATTCGCCAGACCTCTATTCTTACGGGGGTCGACCGCTCTAGAATAATATAGTCTGCCGAGTTTGACATCTATTTCAATTCCTTCCCCGTTTTGTCGATATAGAATGTCCTTCCATTCTGTCTTACTTCCGCTTTACCATTTTTAAACGACATCATAAAATCGCATTCCAT
>DASWXL010000160.1:0-11427 GCA_036405495.1 Sphingobacteriaceae bacterium
CGTAAGCGGCTATTTATCGCATTACGAGTTTCAGTCGTATGCGTTCAACCCTTCTGAGCAGATCATTAAGGACAGCACGAAGGTGGCCCTTTCCACTTATAAAAACCTGGTGCTTGCCGGCTCTATAAAGGTTTCAGAGTATTTTTACCGTATCAATAATACGTTTGGCTATCAGAATTACTTTGCCTTATTGCCGGTGAGGCACGGAGGCAATTATATAGGTACCCTGGTGCTCGAACTCAAGTCAAAACAGATCAGCAATCCGTCAGCCATACCGTACGTGGTTTCGGATGAACGGGTCAGGGGGGACCTCGATCTGAGCGGCTATTCATATGCGTTTTACAGAAACGGAAAGCTTTTGACACAATACGGTAATTACACGTACAGTCTTGTTAATTATGACTTTATGGCTGACCTTAACGAGTTTAAATTCGTAAACAAGCGCGATATAAACGATGTTCCGTACAGCCACTTAGTGTACAGGCCCAATCGGTATAAGCTTATTGTCGTAAGCCGGTTTGTGAGTAATTATACCACTCAGCTTGCAGCCATATCTTTCGTGTTCATTGTTTTATCCGCGTTCACCATGATCGTTTTGGTGCTGAAGGAACTGTGGGTCAATTTTCAGAGTTTCACATTCAATTTGAACCGTTACCGTCTGAAGTACTTTTCATTCGTCAATCATATGCTTTACAAAACGAGGATCCAGCTTTCGATGGTTGGTGCCGTAGTAACTACACTGATTGTGGCGGGGATCATTACGTTATTTAATATCAGTCAGCAGTATCGAACTCAGCAAAGGCGCGACTTGCTTGAGAAGATCAACCGGATCACAGACGGTTTCGACAGGCAGTTGTTTAAAAATGGGACCCTTCCGCTTAATGCGCAGACGGAGCTGGCTTTTAAGGCATTTGCTGAGGTGAATGCAGCGGATCTGAACCTTTACGATACCCAGGGACACCTGGTATTCACCACGCAGCCCCGGCTTTATCAGAGCGGTATAATCGCTCAGAAAATGAATGCTCAGGCATACCTGTACCTTAATAAGCTTCAAAAGCTTGAGTATGTAAATGAGGAAGTGATGGGCGATCTCAATTACATCGCTGCATATACTGCATTAAAAAACAACCGGAACGAACCTATAGGTTATTTGAGTCTTCCTGACCTCACGAATGAAAAGGAGTATCAGGACAGAGTAGGAGTTTTCCTCAATGCGCTGATCAATGTTTACACGCTGGTATTTGTGGCAATAGGTTTTTTTGCCGTGTTCATCGCCAACCAGATCACCAGTCCGCTCACACTGATCCAAAAGATATTGAGCCAAACGAACATTGGCCGCAAAAACGAGCCGATAGTCTGGAAACGACAGGATGAGATCGGAAATCTGATCAAGGAATACAATAATATGATCCTCGCACTTGAAGAGAGTGCAAATAAACTCGCCCGGTCAGAAAGGGAAAGTGCATGGCGTGAAATGGCAAAGCAAATCGCGCACGAGATCAAAAATCCTTTAACACCCTTAAAATTGGGAGTGCAGTTGCTGGAAAAGTCGTGGATGGAAAAGGATCCGAACTTCGACAAGAAGTTTGAGAAGTTCAGTAAATCATTTATAGAGCAGATCGAAAGCCTTTCATTGATCGCTTCAGAATTCTCGAATTTTGCCAAGATGCCGGATACAGTGCTCAGCAGAGTTGATCTTAAGGAGATCATCGCACGTTCGGTTGAGGTTTATCAGCAGCTTGAGCAAATCGATATCAATTTTTCCGATCTTACTGCTGACGATGTTTTTGTTATGGGCGACAAGGATCAATTGCTTCGTTCGTTTAACAATCTGATCAAAAATTCAATCGAGGCAATACCCGATGGAGTTAGGGGAAACATCCATATTTCACTTGAATCTGTCGACGGTCTGGTAACCGTCATTTTTGAGGACAACGGAAACGGCATTCCTGAAAACGTCAGGGAACGTATTTTTATGCCCAACTTTACTACTAAAAGTTCAGGTACCGGACTGGGACTCGCCTTTGTAAAGCAGGCGATCGAGAACATGGGAGGGGTTATAGACTACCGAACCGAATTAGGCAATGGAACTACATTTTATCTTACTATTCCTATTGGTTCGTGAGTTGTTTCGTCCTTTTGACCCTTACAAACGAGAAAGGCACCTGATCAGGTGCCTTTCTCGTTCGGCTTCTAAGCCGCTGTTACTTTAGCGCCAGCGTACTTCTTCCCATTGTGTAACCATCGGCATAAAGAATGACGGTGTACGTCCCTTTTTCAAATGAACCAGGGTTGGTCCAGTCGATGGTATAGGTTTTTCCATCGTTGGCAAACTCGATGGCGGTACGGTAAGTGTATTGCATCTCATCTCCATCTGCTATAAAAATACCTTCGTTACCACTTACAAGCAAGTTCCCATTTGGGTCGATCACTCTGACATAAATGTCGTGTAAGCCTTTTTCGGCAAGCTGATTATCAGCGATGGTGAAATTGATGCGCAGCTTTTTGGCTGCATTTGCCCGTGAGACATCGGTCTCTCTGCCGCTGTTTCTGATACGCAGTGGCGTTACGGCAATATTGTTGGTTTTTAGGGCCGCGGCGGCCTTAACTTTTACGTTAAGTTCTTCATTCAGGCGTTGTGTTTCTTCTGCACGGGCAGTGGCTGCCTGGACGGTTGTGCGAAGGCTGTCGCGTTCAATTGTAAGTGTGCGGTTCTGCTCTTTCAGTTCTTCGATATCTGCGGTATACCGGGTTACAAAATAACGTAGCTGCTTGATGTCTTCCTGTGCCCTTGCAAGCTGGCCCTGCGTAATTGTGCCTTTGCGCAATGCTTCCCGCAATTCCGCTATTTTTCGGCGAGCCATCTCTTGCTCCTCCTTCATTTTTTCGGTCAGCTTTACATTGGCCGTATTGGCCTGATCAAGTGAAAAGCTGGCTTTATCAAGTTCGGCTTCAATTTTGTCGATCTCGGTCTGCAGGCTGGTCTTTTCGTCACTTAACGTAACAATGCGGCTGTTGGCTTCTTTATCTTTAAAGAAAAGATAGGCATTGGTGCCTAGCAGAGCGACGATAACAGCGATCAGAAAATAGATTTTATTGGAGTCTCTTGAAGTACTTTGCTCCTGTGGGGTATTAACGGCCATTGATTTTCAGAAATGTGTAATTAATAAGAGTTCTTTTTTAGTAATTATTATTCACTTAAAGGTAAAAAACGATCATTTGTATATACCATAAAACAGCCCAAAGTGTTTTTTAGTATTTGTTTGCTAAGGTTTTCCTGCGATCAGTTTATAACATGAATGTGACAGTGCAAAATTAAAAATTAACGTTAAAGCATTAAAACTTACTTTTTTAACTTTACCGCTTTTCAAGAAGCCGATCCGGATGCTTATGAGGTTCTTTTCGATTGTATTGCTGTTGTGTCTTCTTTTCAGGTCCGCATTTGCTCAAACAAATGTGCGGGAAGCTCCGAAACGTGAGTTTCGTGGCGTTTGGGTGGCTACGGTGGCTAACATTGACTGGCCGTCGCGCGCGGGGTTGCCGACCGACAGGCAAAAAGAGGAGCTCATCAGGATCTTTGACGAACACCAGCGAAGCGGTATGAACGCGATCATGCTTCAGATCCGTCCTTCAACCGATTCGTTCTATGGAAAGGGCCGCGAGTTATGGAGCCGTTTTTTAACTGGTAAACAAGGTGAGGCACCGCAGCCGTTTTACGATCCGCTCGAATTTGCCATTGCCGAAGCGCATAAGAGGGGCATGGAGTTGCATGCCTGGATCAATCCATATCGCGCAACTACGGATCTGAATCCTGCTCATGTCAGTCCGGACCATATTACCCGTAAAAAGCCAGAGTGGTTTTTTACCTATGCCGGTAAAAAGCTGTTCAATCCCGGCTTGCCGGAGGTACGGGATTACATTGTACAGGTAATTATGGATGTGGTCAGGAACTATGACCTGGACGGAATTCACTTTGATGATTATTTTTATCCCTATCCCGTACCGAACAGGCCGTTGCCGGATTGGCGTGCTTATCAGAAGTATGGCGCCGCGCGCTTCTCAAAGATTGCCGATTGGCGAAGACATAATGTAGACACACTGATCAAAACGTTGTCAGACAGTATCCATGCGGCAAAAAAATATGTTAAGTTCGGGATCAGTCCTTTTGGAATATGGCGTAACCGTTCTGCCCATCCGGAGGGGTCTGAGTCAACGGGACTGCAGGGGTACGATGCTCTGTATGGGGATGCGCGCAAGTGGGTGCAGGAAGGCTGGGTCGATTATATCAATCCGCAGTTGTATTTTCCTTTCTTTTACAGAGCTGCACCTTATGAAAAGCTGGTCGACTGGTGGAGTAACAATGCTTTCGGAAAGCATGTTTATATCGGTCACGGTGCCTATAGAGCAATGGAAAACCGGGAAGGATGGCGCGACAAAAGCCAGTTGCCCGAACAGGTCCGTCACCTGCGTCAGAATAACCGCGTGCAGGGCAGTGTTTATTTCAGTTCAAAGTCGCTCACAAATAATCTGGCCGGGTTTACCGACTCATTGAGGAATGACCTTTATCATTATCCGGCGTTGCCACCAGCCATGCTGTGGCTGGACGATATCGGCCCCAATGCACCGGCAGAGCTTACAGCCACTGCAGGAGGCAATGGAATACAGCTAAACTGGCGGGCGCCTGAAAGGGCTGAGGACGGCGAAGTCCCTTATGGCTATGTGGTCTATCGTTTTACTGAAGTGGAGGATACCCGTATTGACCGCCCTCAAAACATTCTGAAGATATCATTTGATCAGGCGACCAGTTTTCTGGATACGACGGCCGTTCGCGGAATTGGCTACCGCTACCTGGTTACCGCTATTGACAGGACCAAGAACGAAAGCCAGCCGTCAAATCTGGAAGCTGCCCGAGCAGATACGGTGACCGTTAACCAGTAGTCGTTTAAAAAAGAAGGCGTAGCAGCTGCGTTGGTTTTTTTTTGCCGGTTAATGGTTTGTCGGCTTATTGTACTGGTTTAATAAGCCCCTGCTTTTCCAGTTTATTAAGATATAAGCCGACTGATATGTCGCTCATTCCATAGATTTTTTCGGTAGCCGAGAAACGCTGATAGAGTTCCCGTCTGTTTACGGCACCGGATGAGCTGCAAATTTCCATCAACCTTCGATCAATTCCGTTTAAACCTGTGTGATCCGGGAAACGATTGAGGTGGGCTGCCAATGCCGGTTTAAGAAGCCCTAGTTGTCCGAAATCACGGTTCAGGAAATTTTCTATTTCCTCACGGTCATTTCGGCAATATACGCGCCATGCTTCTGCACCAAAAGCGAGATCCTCTCTCGTCAGGGCCAGCTTTTGCGTTGGAAGCGCCTGCAGTTCCGCCGGGGTCAGCTGGCCGATGCCCCTGAAATCCGGGTGGTTAGGGTGGCTTTCGGGACAAACGAGCGTAATTTCGTTGCCGGTGTTGAGGTTGTAGAAATGATCAAGCATAAAGATCAGATTAACCTGGCAGGTGAGGTCAAACTCGAACCATAAAAGCACTTCAGCATACGTGTTAACGTCCTCCAGTTTAGCGAACTCTGCAATTACCTTTTGATGGTATTCCTCAATGGGTGCGCCGAACCGGGCGGACAGCCAGTGGCGCCGCGTCTCAAATAGACTTTCATTGTTGCCGAATATGACGGGCCCTTCAGAAAGGATCTCTCTCCAGACCAGTACATCTCCCGGCAGTGTGGTTTGGTTGAAGAGATGCAGTGTGGCATCGCCGTTAAGAATATTGAGAAGCGCCTTCAATTCGCAGTTTTCTTGCCATTCACTTCAGGGTGTGCCTGATCTGTCGTCAGGGTTTTTACAAGATGGAGTATCTTTTCAATATCCTCTCGTTCAGCGAAGTCCACCTTGTTTTGCTTTAGGTAGGATTTGATCTTTGCCTGATGCTCCCGGGGTATTAGTTGCAACAACCTTTTTTCAGAGGCCCGGCCGAAACTGTAATCACGGGTTCCAAAGTAAAACGTTGGCTCGAGAACAAAGACATGATCTGCTTTGGGGTTGAGTATGAAATTTGGCTGGTTGGGTATCCGGCTATATGTATCTATTGAACTGGTTGAACTTGCGGCACCGTAACCACCGATCTTTTGTTTGTCGACCAGCTTCAACATCATGGTCATACCGAGCTTGAGGCCGGCTGCATCATTTAGTAATTCTACGTATTCTTTGTCAAAGTAAAACGTGTCCTTTGCTAATACCACCTTTCTGATCTCACTGTTATTGATGATCGCCAGCGTATCGCCTTTTTTGTCGATAAACTCCATTTTACCACTAAGCCGGTTATAGTTCAACCGTTCGGTGGTCACGGCGCCATCCGTGTAGGTAACTTTTGAAGATGCGAATTCCGGATATTTATAAACGTGGCGCGCCTTAAAATCCTTCAAGGATTCTCCCGCTTTCAACGTGATCCGTTGTTGCTGTGCCTCTGCATAAAAAAGGACGTTGAACGTCAGCAGTAGTAGAAATCCGAGCCTGATCATGTTTGTGCTGATTTTAATGTAAGTTAGATCTTTTGCTTTGAAGTTCCAAGATGGCCGCATTTTAAACACATTTTCGATCTTCGTCGTCATTGCATTCGAGGATACCCATGAACCGTTACTGGTGAGTAAGTCAGGTCTTCCATGCTCTTAGTTCCGTAACGCCTTGTTCGGTTCTTGTTCGGTAAAAACCCGTTTTCCGCAACGGATCGCTGAGCATGAGCCTAACGAGGTGTTAACCAGAACTGAACCATGACAGCAGGTTCTCCTTCCGGACGGAAATTACTGCAGAGCGGTTTTTTATTGCAGGAAGTGGCAACCGTTCGGCTAATTCTGTCGTGTCTCTATGTATGTATACACGTTCATTATGAAAAGAAGAAAAGACAGCCTTCGGCTTATAGTAAGCCTGATCGCCATGATGCTGATCATATCAGCTTGTAAAAAGGATAGCGACGACACGCCTCAACCCTCTACACCGCCTCCGGGAGGAAGTTCGGGCACAGCTGTTACCATTCAGGGCATGGCCTTTAGCCCTTCCTCACTGACCGTCACGACGGGCACAACCGTTACATGGACCAATCGGGATAACGTTGCACATACCGTTACGGCAGATGACAACAGTTTTTCAAGTCCGCTGATCAATAACGGAGGCACTTACTCCCGTACATTTAATACGGCCGGAACATTTCCGTATCACTGTACTCCGCACCCTGAAATGAGAGCTACGATCACTGTTCAATAAAATAAAGAGCCACCGTGATTTCACGATGGCTCTTCGGGCTTTATTTCTTTTCCGGCATCAATACCAGTTTCATGTAATTCTCGCCGCTTAAGAACCTGGCGGCAGCTTCTTTCGTGGTGGCGGGGGTTACCTTATTTAAGGTTTTGGTGTAATTAAGGATCTTTTTCGGATCGTCATTTTCAATATATGCATTTCTCAGATAGGAGAGCCAGAAGCCATTGTCGCGGCTCTGTACTTCAAGCTGACGCTTTTCCTCCGCTATAAATTTTTGAATGTCTTCGGGAGCTGCGCCATTCTGTTTCAGTTTATTTACCTCATCGATGGCGGCCGCTACCAGCTTCTCTACGTTTTCTGCGGCACAGCTGAAGTAAATGCCGATCGAGTATGAGGCTTTAGGGTCTTTGTTATAGCTTACACTCACACCCGGACTATAAACACCGCTTTCTTTTTCTCGAAGCCGCTCAGTGATCTTGGTGTCAAGCACCTGCTTCAGCGCATCCAGCATCAGGTTGTTGTCGTCGGTATAGCTATAGTTGCCGTGGAACAGCAGTGAAACATTTGCCTTGTTCTCTAATCCTTTGAAAACCGTTTTGGTAACTTTCCCTTTAAGGGGCTCAATTCCCAGATCTTTAAAGTTTTCTGTTCGGTCAGAGGATGGAAGACTTCCGAGATACTGTTCAAGCATCGGCTTGATCTCGTCCACCTTGAAGTTTCCTACAAAGAAGAAGGTGAAGTCGCTCGCGTCGGCAAAACGGTCTTTATAGAACTGATAGGCCCTATCGAGATCGATCTGAGCCAGGTCAGCTACGGTTGGCGTCATGCCGCGCTTGTTATAGCTGCTCAAAACAGCTGCGATGGTATCCTGATAAACGGCTGTTGGCTGTGCCGGCCGGCCGGCAAGAACAGTACGCATCTCATCCAGTTGCGTTTTGAAAACATTTGCATCCTTCCTCGGCTGTGTGAAATACAGGTAGGTTAGCTGCAATGCGGTTTCCAGATCTTTAGGTGCTGCCGAACCCGACAGGCCTTCGCGGAGGCTGCTGACGCCCGGCGTTACATTGACCACCTTGCCGGTAAGCAACTTACTAAGCTGAGTAGCGTCGAATTCGGAGATGCCTGATGCGTCAACCAGTGAGGCTGCCTGAGCAGCGGAAAGATAGTTTTCATCTGATGCAAGAGAGGTACCGCCGGGACTGGTTGCAGCGAACAGAATTTGGTCGTTTTTGAAGTCGGTTGGTTTTAAAACCACTTTTACGCCATTAGAAAGCGTTAGTTCAGTAATGCCGATCTCGTTAACTGATTTCTGGCTTACTACTTTTCCCCCGGCTAACTTTTCGGACAGCAAAGGCTTGGTTACCACATTATCGACATAAGCTGCTACATCTTTGCCTGCATGGTTACTCCATGCCAGCAACGTTTTTTCGGCGGGCAGCTTTTCTTTTTCCTTGTCGGACGACTGAACGATGATCAACCGGTTTTCGTCGGTGATAAAGGTGGCCGCCAGTTCGTTTATTTCTTTCAGGCTTACTGTCGGGAGGGTTTTATTGTAGAAATCATAAGTGTATGCGATGCTCGGAATTGCTTCTCCGGTTAAGAAGTGCTGAACATAATCCTGTACAAAGACTGAAGATTTAGTCTTATCCTTTTCCTTGAACATTTTTTCCACGCCGGTCAGCAGGTTCTGTTTAGCACGATCGAGTTCCGACTGTGTAAAGCCGAATTTCTTCATGCGTATATTCTCTGCAAGAACGGCCGAAAGGGCTTTTTCCAGTTCGTCAGCCGTTTTGGCAACGGCTATAGAAGTGAATGCATCGGCGCTTACCAGACCACCCTGGTAAGGACCATAGCTGCTCTGGGCGAATACAAACGGTGCATTGCCTTTCTGCATGATCTCGGTGATGCGTGCCCCAAGCATGCTGTTGATCATGCTGCTCATCATCTGCCTCTTCAGGTCGTCCGTGGTTTTTTCGATCACCTCAGGATGTTTATAGATCACCTGAGCAACCGTATATGGGTACTCGGGATCGGTTACCACTTTCACCAGCGGCTCTTCATTACCCGGCAGGGGGTATTGTTGTCTTGTCCTTTCGTTTGCCGGATTTTTGAGGCCTGAGAAGTTGTCTTTGATCAACTTTTCAACTTCATTGATATCGAAGTCGCCGACAGCAACCACTGCCTGCAGATTCGGGCGGTACCAGTCTTTGTAAAACTGCTTAATGGTTTCGTATTTGAAGTTTTGAAGGATCTCCGTTTTACCGATAGGAATTCGTTCTGCATAGCGTGAGTTTGCAAGAAGGACAGGGAACAACTGACGGCTCATGCGTTCCTGGGCATTTTTGCCGCGCTGCCTTTCTTCTTCTATGATGACACCACGCTCCTGATCGATCTCTTTATTGTCAAATGTGACATACCCGGCCCAGTTTGAGAGGATGTCAAATCCTTTTCTGAAGGTTTCAATACTATCGGTTGGCAACGGCAGCTGATAAACGGTTTGGTTGAAGCCGGTATATGCATTCAGATCGGCACCAAAGCGGACACCTGCTTTCTGAAGATAGCTGATAATTTCATTTTTGGGAAAGTCGCGCGTTCCGTTAAAGGCCATGTGTTCGGTAAAGTGAGCGAGGCCCTGCTGATCGTCGTTCTCAACGATGGAACCGATCTTATTTACGAGATACAGTTCGGCCCGGTTTTTTGGCTCTGCATTCTTACGGATATAGTAAGTGAGGCCATTCGCCAGCCTGCCGATCTTTACATCGGGATCTGTTGGCAGCGATTGAGGAACGGCGGTTTTCTGAACGGCTGCCGTTTGTGTTTGAGCTATCGCTGGTCCGGAGATGGAAAAAGCAACGGCCAGGGCATAGGTAAACAGTTTATTATATGACTTCATGCGCTGATTATTTGCTGAAAGTTATTGATTTTGGAGGCTTATCACACCTTGATAATAATATTTTTACGATACATGATCCATAAGATCACAAACCAGAGAAGGATATACGTAACCGCATATGCCAGGGAGGCGTTGATCGGCGAGAAGTTGGGGACAAATACGCTTTGATAAAACCAGGTCTGTAAACCCACCTCGTTGCCGTTCAGATTGACTTTGATCATGTTCAGCGTACGGGGCAGTAATCCCGACAGGAAAAAAACAGTAATAGCGTTTACGCCGTAAGCAACGAAGGGTTTTGTGCCGGTTTTATATCCCTGAATATCCACCAGCCAGTATAACAAGGATAAGCCGATGGTTGCAAGGCCGCCGGTATAAAGAACAAAGGAGCTGGTCCACAGGGATTTATTGATCGGAAAGAAGAGATCCCAAATCAGGCCGCCGATAACCGCCAAAACGCCGACGGAAAACAGCCAGGCAATTTTTGTTCCGGCCTCCCTGTCTTTGCGGCGAAGGTAACTGCCGACCAGTACCCCGAACAGACCCGTTGAAATAGCAGGGATTGTACTTAAGATCCCTTCCGGGTCCCAGGTCCTGACACTTTTCCAGAGATGTGCTTCTGTGAGGATCGTGCGGTCTAACCATGCGCCGAGGTTGGTTTCTTTTTCCAGATTAGCATAGCCAACGCCCGGAACAGGAACAAAGGTCATGACCAGCCAGTAAAAGATCAGCAGGCCGGCCATTATTCTGAACTGCGTTTTGGGTTTCGTTTTAATGAAGATAACCGCCGATATGAAAAACACGACAGCGATTCGTTGTAAAACACCAGGAATACGAACGTTCTGAAGCGCTTCGATCGGATCGGTGAATACTTTGGGGTACAGCGATAAAAATAAGCCAAGTCCAAACAGGATAAGGGCCCTCTTCAGGGCGGCCACGATAATACGAGAATGATCGGTTTGATTTTCCTTCTTCGTTCCTAACGCATATGAGATCGAGACGCCTACTATGAAAAGGAAGAAAGGGAAGATCAGGTCGGTCGGGGTGCAGCCGTTCCACTCAGCATGCCTCAGGGGAGCATAGATGTTGCCCCAGCTTCCGGGGTTGTTTACCAGGATCATTCCGGCCACAGTAATGCCCCGAAAAACATCGAGGGACAGCAGTCTCGGCGGTTTAACACCTGGCACGGAAGATCGGGAGTCAGATGTTTGCGGTGTAAGTTCTGTTACTTCCATATTATAGTTTAGGTAATTTCAAACTTACTATTTTTCTCTTTAGCATG
>DASWXL010000161.1:0-9621 GCA_036405495.1 Sphingobacteriaceae bacterium
GATCCTGGAAACCAAAGGCTTTGTGGGCCACCAGGCATTCGGGAAAAGCCATCAGTATCATCCGCTGATCAGCAAGGAAGATTACAAAAGCTTTGCGACTGAAAAGCTGCTTTCCGGCTATTTCAGTAATTCGGTAGAGAATATGTTCTCTTTTTTCGTGAAGGAGAAGAAGCTTAACCTGAAGGAGGCTGATGAGATCATGAAACTCATTGAAAAACTAAAAAACAAATAACGATGAACTTTTTCAACTACCTCTTCCAGGTCAACTTATTCCTGGCCATGTTTATCGGCTTTTACTGGCTGGTGCTACGCAGGGAAACGTTCTTCGCCCATAACCGGATCTACTTGAACTTAAGCGTCGTGCTTTCATACGTAATTCCGTTTATCCAGTCGGAGTGGTTTCAGGGACTATTCATAACGGAACAGGTCCGCGAGGTTACCTACGCAGTTCCTGTGTCGGTGATCTATGAGCCCGTGCCCATTGGATATATAAACCAGGCTCCCGCTTTCAACTGGGCGTTCGGAATAGCAGCCGTTTACCTAATCGGAGCTTTGTTCTTTTTCGGCCGTTTGGTAGTACAGCTGTTATCGCTGAGAAGAGAACTGTCCGCTCCCGGATCGCAGGCGTTCTCTTTTTTCGGAAAAATGTTTATCGATGATGCTCTGCCGGAAAAACAGACCATTGAAAACCACGAGTATGTCCATATCAGACAGTGGCATTCCTTAGACGTCATCTTTATGGAGATCATGACGGTCATGAACTGGTTCAATCCCCTAGCGCATCTTTATCGGAAGGAAATCAAGCATGTTCATGAGTTTATTGCTGATGAAGAAGCGAGCGGTCAGGATAAAGAGAACTATGCGCTTCTGCTCCTCAGCCAGACATTAGGCGTTACTCCGCACCAGCTGACCAACAGCTTTTTCAACGAGTCACTTTTAAAAAGAAGAATTGTTATGCTGAGTAAATCACGATCTAACCGCATCGGCCTGCTAAAATACGGGCTTTGCGCACCATTATTTGGCGCCATGCTGGTCTTCTCATCGGCAACGATCGTTAAGAAGTCAGAGACCGTACGGATCGCCGATATTATCCCGTCAGTCACTGACAAGCCGGAGGCCAGGCGATCAAACTATAGCTTCATAGCCAAGCATCCGGAAGTGAATGGCACACGATGGTCGGAAAACGGCCACCGCCTGGATGTTTTTCTTAAGAATGGAAAAACGCTGAGCTATGATCTCCAAAAGAGCGACGATAAAGCAGCAGCAAAAGCGCGGTTCGGGGAATTGCCCCTCTCCTCCCTGGGAAACGCTACCGCGGAAAAAATAGAAGCTGAGATTGCTCCTAATTCACAGGAATTTGCAAATCTGAAAAAGCATATTGCAAGATCGATCAAGTATCCTGCCGCGGCAAAGGAAGCTGACACAAATGGCTATGTTCTGACACGGTTTTCCACGAACAACGGAAAAATCATGAACATGGAGATCCTAAGTGGAAGCAGCGAAATATTCGAACAGGAAGCGGTACGGGTGCTCAAGGGATATACAGGCAAGATTGAGGATGGTAACTATTCTCTCGCCATTGCTTTTCAGATGGCCGGAGTAAAAGAAAAGTTCCGCCTCCCCGGCAACACCGGCGTCACAGGAACGAAATTTCTAGGTGAGGTTGTGGTTACCGCCTACAATGCAAACCTGATTTCACCGCCTCCGCCTCCACAGGAGCCGAAAAAGGCCTCAAATGAAAACGAGCAGGACAATGCGTCCTTTCAATTACGTGAAATAGTGGTTGAGGGTCCGCAACGGGAAGCGATGAAAAACGTAGCAGGCGTTCAGGATGACAAAATACACGACTTTTCCCGCGTAGATGAACTGCCTAAATTTCCTGGCGGTGATAAAGGCTTTACGCAATTCCTATCCAACAACATCCAATACCCACAGGCGGCAAAAGTGAATAACACAACCGGTCGGGTGATCGTAACGTTTGTAGTGGCTAAAGATGGAAGCCTGGAGGATATAAAGATCCTCAGGGGCCTGGGCTACGGTACCGATGAAGAAACTATCAGAGTGTTGAACTTATCACCCAGATGGACCCCCGGAAAAGTTAAAGGAAAGCCGGTAAAGGTTCAATATACCATTCCCGTCTTTTACCGGCTTCCTAAAAAGGTGGAATAATCTGAAACACGAAAGCCCGAAGCAACGCTTCAGGCTTTCGTGTTTTTACCCTTGTCCCGGCGGAACAAAATTAGTGAATGTCTTCTTCTTTAAAGAATTTTGAAGTAAAGTAATCACGGTTCATGCGGGCAATATTGGTAAGAGAGATCTCTTTTGGACACTCTGCCTCGCAAGCTCCTGTATTGGTACAGTTACCAAAACCTTCTGCATCCATCTGAGCAACCATTGCCTGCACCCGGCGGTATCGCTCAGGCTGCCCCTGCGGCAAAAGAGCCAGCTGGGATACTTTAGCCGATACAAACAGCATAGCTGATGCATTCTTACAAGCAGCAACACAGGCACCGCACTGGATACATGTTGCAGAGTTGAACGCCTCGTCGGCAATGACTTTCGGAACCGGAATTTCGTTCGCATCAGGAACACCGCCTGTGTTCACTGACACATAGCCTCCAGCCTGCTGGATACGCTCAAATGAAGAGCGGTCAACTGCAAGGTCCTTAATGACCGGGAACGCTGCAGCCCGCCAAGGTTCGATGGTAATCGTCTCACCATCCTCAAAGCTGCGCATATGCAGCTGGCATGTTGTGATCGCTCTTTTTGGTCCGTGCGGCCGTCCATTGATGTATAATGAACACATACCACAGATACCTTCGCGGCAATCGTGATCAAAGTGGATCGGGTCTTCACCCTTTTTCACCAGGGTTTCATTCACGACATCAAGCATCTCCAGAAATGACATATCAGGAGAGATATTGTCTGCTTTATATGTAACAAACCGGCCCTGGTCTGCACTGTTCTTCTGTCTCCAGACTTTCAGCGTTAAATTCATATTTCCGCTCATCTCTTTTTACGTTTTGAGTTGGGAGCTCGGAGTTGGGAGCACTCAGCACTCCCAACTCCAAACTCATGACTACTTATAACTCCGTTGTGTTAATTTAACATTTTCAAATACCAGCTCTTCTTTATGAAGTTCTGAAGGCTGGCTCTCACCTTTGTACTCCCAGGCGGCTACGTATGCAAAGTTCTCGTCATCACGCTTTGCTTCGCCTTCTTCGGTCTGGCTTTCCACTCTGAAGTGACCGCCACATGATTCTTTACGATGTAACGCATCATCGACCATCAGTTCGCCAAGCTCAAGAAAGTCGGCCACACGACCAGCTTTCTCTAACGACTGGTTCAATTCTTCATTCGATCCCAGTACGATCGCATTTTTCCAGAAATCCTCGCGCAGCTCACGAATCAGTCCTTTTGCCTTGATCAGTCCTTCTTCAGAACGGGCCATACCGCAGTATTCCCACATAATGTTACCCAGTTCCCGATGATATTCGTCAACAGTCTTTGTTCCTTTCAGCGAAAGGAGCTTGTTGATTCTGTCTTCAGCTTCTTTTTTCGTTTGAGCGAAAGCCGGATGATTTGCATTCACCGGAGCAGGTCCGATTGTGGCCAGGTAATCGCCAACAGTGTAAGGGATCACGAAGTATCCGTCTGCAAGGCCCTGCATCAGAGCCGAAGCACCAAGGCGGTTCGCTCCGTGATCAGAGAAGTTGGCTTCCCCCAAAGCGTAAAGCCCCGGAACGGTGGTCATCAGATTATAGTCTACCCATAGGCCACCCATGGTATAGTGCACTGCCGGATAGATCCGCATCGGCACTTTATACGGGTTCTCATCGGTGATCTGATAGTACATATCGAACAGGTTACCGTATTTAGCGCGAACCGCGTCCTCGCCCAGACGCTTGATCGCATCGGCAAAATCAAGGAATACGGCAACGCCCGAAGTTCCTACACCACGACCGTCATCCACTGCTTCTTTAGCATTACGGGAGGCAACGTCGCGCGGAACTAAGTTTCCGAATGAAGGATATTTACGCTCAAGGAAGTAATCGCGGTCCTCTTCTTTAATATCGCTGGCTCTGATCTCGCCCTTACGCAGGCGCTGTGACATTTCCTGTGTTTTAGGTACCCATACACGACCATCATTACGCAATGATTCGGACATCAGCGTTAGCTTCGACTGGTGATCGCCCGTTACCGGGATACATGTTGGATGGATCTGCGTAAAACACGGATTACCAAAGTATGCACCGCGTTTGTGTGCTTTCCAGGCAGCCGTTACGTTACAGCCCATAGCGTTGGTAGAAAGGTAAAATACGTTTCCGTAACCTCCCGTACATAACAGGACGGCATGACCGGCATGGGTTTCGATCTTTCCGGTGATCAGGTCGCGGGTAACGATACCCTGAGCCTTACCATCAACCATCACTACATCCAGCATCTCATGACGGTTGTACATTTTAACTTTACCTTCATTGATCTGGCGGTTAAGCGCAGAATAAGCGCCTAAAAGCAATTGCTGTCCGGTTTGACCACGGGCATAAAAGGTGCGGGAAACCTGAGCTCCTCCGAAAGAGCGGTTATCCAGTAAGCCGCCGTATTCGCGTGCAAACGGTACACCCTGCGCCACACACTGGTCAATGATGTTTACCGAAACTTCGGCGAGGCGGTGAACGTTCCCTTCACGGGCACGGTAATCGCCGCCTTTAATGGTATCATAGAACAAACGGTAAACGCTGTCGCCATCGTTGCGGTAATTCTTCGCCGCATTGATACCGCCCTGCGCCGCAATAGAATGTGCACGACGGGGGCTGTCCTGAAAGCAGAAAGCCTGAACATTATAGCCAAGCTCGGCTAAGGACGCTGCAGCAGAAGCACCGGCTAAACCAGTTCCTACTACGATAATATTGTATTTACGCTTATTAGCCGGATTGACAAGTTTTAAATTGAATTTATGCTTTGCCCATTTTTCGCCTAACGGGCCTTCCGGAATTTTAGCATCTAACTTCATTTCTGAATATATTTTACCCTTCAGGGATGTTATCAATTATTTAAAGAAGAAAAAGAATAATGGCATCGCTGCAAAAGCAACAGGTATCAGGATACCGAATACCCAAAGACTTAAAGTGCGGATCAGCGGAACGTAACGCTTATGATCCCAGCCCAGCGTCTGGAACGCACTTCTGAAACCGTGGATCAGGTGGAACGATAGAGCTGCCATTGAAAGCACATATAAAACGACGTACCACCACTGCTTGAAGGAAGCGTGAACAACCTGGTAAAGATCTTTGGCGATCAGAACCTTGGTTCCGTTCTGAGCATCAACGTAATCGGAGTGAACGAGAGGCACGGCAGAGATCGGAAGCTGAGTTACCGTAACGGCATCAGGGTTTTGCAGTTCTGCTTCGTATTTTGTGTACGGAAGTCCTCCCCAGTGATACTGAGCCCAGAAATTACTCATGTGCACCACCAGAAAGATCAGAATGATAGTTCCCAGTATTCCCATGTTTCTGGAAGTCCACGGACTGTTTGCCTTTCCGTTGTATTCGGCATAGCCGGTCGGCCGGGCTTTACTGTTGCTACGGGTGAGGACCAACGCGTAAACCGCATGGATAATAATGCTGGCGTAAAGAACATAAGAAATGATCTTGATCGGCAGAAAATGCGTCATGAAGTAAGAGTATGAATTGAATGCCATACCCTGATCATCTTTAAACAATTGTAAGTTTCCGATCAAATGCACTATTAGGAAAGTACAGAGAAACAAGCCCGTCAGACTCATGATAAGCTTTTTCCCCAGGGAGGATGAGAAAGCTTTAGAAAAATTGCTCATTTTCTTTTGTTAGTTGTTATTATTTTGGCGAAGCAAAAGTATCTAATAAATGCCTAAAATCATATAAATGTCAAACTCTAATTACGATACGCCATACAATTTAGAAAGGTTCTAAGCACTTCAGGATCACAGGGCGACCACCTTATCCCCGAGCACCCCAAACACCTTATCGTCTTCGCTGTGACGGATACGATACCGGCCGGTGAATTTCCCGAACGAAGGCAATACCGCCTGTCGCTTTCCGAAAAAAAAGCAGGGTAGTGTTACCGACTGACGCCCCTTTCCCCTCAACTTAACCCCCGGATGGATATGCCCGCTGATCACATATTTATTGGCTCCTGCTAATTCCTGTTCAGTAAGCGGCTCATGCGAAAACAGGAACGGCCCCTCGGCAAGTGTATCGAATAGCTTGAAGTTTAACTGACGATAAAACCTGTCGTGAATAATGTCATGATTGCCACGTACCAAAACCATGTCAATATCCTGAAACATATCCCTCCACAGCACAAACCAATCCCAGTCGTTATTCATGCTGCTATGGAACAGATCGCCCAGAAAGAGAATACGCAGGGGGTGGTATTCGGCGATCAAATCAGACAGCGCAGCCAGATCTTCCTGCTCCATGGCTTTCGGAATGGCAATACCAGCCTTTCTGAAGTGCCCGACCTTGCCCAAATGAACATCTGCAACCAACAGCGTCCTCCTTGCCTGCCAGAACATAGCTTTGGCTGCCAGCAACATCAGATTCTCGCCCATACATTCATATTCCAGTCCTGAGCTTTTCATAGGGGTAAAATAAAAAGCCTTTCGCTATTAACGAAAGGCTTTCCTGCCTATTTATAAAAAACTTAGTTCACCTGGAAGTTATAGGTAACCCGCGAACCGTCAGGGGCAATACCGGAAATGCGAACCATATTATTCCGGCCGGTATTGCCCAGCGCCGCATCGATATCATCGGCGTTGTTTACCGCCTTGTCGTTGATAGAAGTAATGACCATCCCCTGTGGAATACCATACTCGGCGAAAAAGCCACCTCTTCTTACCTGCGAAACAATAACACCTGAGTTAACACGGTACTTGCTCTTCTGTGCACTGGTGAGCGGCGCAAAGCTCGCGCCAAGTTTGTTGTAAAGTTCCTGCGATGATGCTGTACGGTTGATTGCAAGCTGCTGTTCCTTACTAAGAGTAACGTTCAGCACGCGCTCGGATCCCCCGCGGACAACAGTAACGCCGATCTTATCGCCAGGAGCATGACGGCCGATCTGCTCCTGTAATTCTGCAGACGTATTTACGTTTACCCCGGCAACTTTAGTGATCACGTCGCCCTCTTTAATTCCGGCATCACCTGCGGCGCCACCTGGAACTACCGCCTGAACATAGATCCCGCGAACAGATTTAAGCTCTTTTTCTTTTGCAAGTTCAGCGGTTACATCCTGGATACTTACGCCGAGGAAACCCCGCTGAACAGTTCCGAATTTTATAAAGTCGTCAATAACTTTTTTAGCCAGATTGATCGGGATGGCAAAACCATAACCTTCATAGTTTCCGGTTTGCGATGCGATGGCTGCGTTAATTCCGATCAGCTCACCTTTGGTGTTAACCAGCGCACCTCCGCTATTACCGCGATTGATCGCCGCATCGGTTTGAATAAAGGCTTCGATGGGACGACTGTTAGGACTGTCGGAACCGAGGATACCGATAGAACGACCTTTCGCGCTCACAATACCAGCGGTAACAGTTGATGTCAAATTGAATGGATTACCCACTGCAAGCACCCATTCGCCAACCTGAACATTATCTGAATTGCCAAACTTAACAAGCGGAAAATCCGACCCGCTGATCTTGATCAGGGCAAGGTCCGTATTAGGGTCGCGGCCGATGACTTTGGCCGAAAATGAACGCTTATCGTTCAGCACTACTTCAATTTTGGAAGCATCGTCAACCACGTGGTTATTGGTTACGATGTAGCCATCGTCGGAAATGATTACTCCTGATCCGGAAGCCATCTGCGGGCCCTGGGGGCGACGGCGGCCACCGAAAAACTCTTCGAACATATCCTCAAAGGCATCCTGGCCTCCGCCCCGGGAAGCGGAAGAATAAGTTGTTTTAATATGCACTACCGCCGGGGTAACCGCAGCTGCGGCCTGTGTAAAATCAGGATTGTCTGCTGATGACACAACAGGGCCAGGGTTATTGGCAAAATAGACTTTCTGCTTTTCTTCAAAACTTAAACCATCGTTGTATTTATTCTCAATTAACTTATAGGAGCCGATGGCAACCGCACCTCCTACAAACGCAGCTAACAATGTAAATCCTACTTTTTTCATATTCTCTTTCATGTATTAAGACCGATTAAGTATGGTTCCAAATTTAATACCTCATAAACGGTATAAAAAATAGTGTTGTACGTTCAATAGTGTTAAAAAATGTTAAAACATCTATTTTCCATCCGTTAATACCGGGTAAAATTCGTGCCAGATTACCCAAAATAAAAGCAAACCGCGGGAAACTGATTACTTTTGTAGTTGCGATGAAGCTACAATTTTACAAATATCAGGGCGCCGGAAACGATTTCGTGATGATCGACAATCGCCAGTCAGGGATAGAACACCAAAACCCGGCATTGGTTCAGCAGTTATGCAATCGACGTTTTGGTATCGGAGGCGATGGTGTGATGTTCCTTCAGAACAAAGAAGGGTTTGACTTTGAAATGGTTTATTACAATGCCGATGGCAAACCAGGCAGCATGTGCGGTAATGGCGGCCGGTGTATCGTAGCTTTCGCAAAGCATCTCGGCATCATTGAAACCCAAACGAACTTTTTGGCAGTTGACGGGCCGCACTATGCCAGAATTTCAGAAAAAGGCGACTGGGTAAGTCTGCAAATGATCGATGTGGACCAGATCAATAGGGATGCTGAAGCCTTTGTGTTGAATACCGGCTCGCCTCATTATGTTCTCTGCGCAACCGGTCTGAATAAAAAAGATGTGTTTACCGAAGGACGCCACATCCGTAACAATGACACGTACAGGGAACAAGGCGTCAATGTAAACTTCGTGGAAGATATGGGCGACCATTATTTCGTGCGCACTTATGAAAGAGGGGTGGAAGACGAGACATTTGCCTGCGGCACCGGCGTAACAGCTGCAGCCATGGCCATGGCAAAGCAAAAAGGGCTGAGCGGTCAGATCAATACGGAGATCAGCGTACTGGGAGGCCGGTTGAACGTAAAATTCGATTACGACGGCACCCGATTTTCCAATGTATTCCTGGAAGGACCGGCAACATTTGTATTTGACGGGCAGATCGGTATCTGACAGACCTCCTCCGCGGAAACGTTTTTCACCACAGGTTTTTTAAAGTTTATTTTCTTAAACCGGGGAAATGTCCTTAGGTTTAATCCTTTTTATTAGAATATCCTGAGGGTATTTTAAAAGAATTTGAAATGTTAAGAGTCGACAGCAATAAACCCTGCGTGCTTGTATATTCCATCTGCAAGCATGACTTCTTAGGATTTTTAATTGAACCTCATATTGTTCAGTTGAATCCTGACGGGGATTTTTCGTTAACTCATCAGCGCCTGTTCAGTACCACAGCTAAAGAGTTTTCACGGCATCTGGATGAAACCGACTTTAAACTGATCAAACTTCTTGAGGAAACCGAGCAGGGACACATTATTAAGCGGTTCTATAAAAAGCCCATCCGCCCCCTCGAATACTTTGCTAAAATCTACGATGAAAAGCTTCATGAGACCATCCGGCCGAAGATCGAGAAAAAGCTGTCGGA
>DASWXL010000162.1:0-18013 GCA_036405495.1 Sphingobacteriaceae bacterium
CTATCATAATATCCAGAATTACTACTGCACCATATTGTTCATCGGCTACTGCGCCAAAGGAACACTTGGTCACCGGCTGTTGCGGGGCGACCACGCGGTTACCATCCGTAATCGTGAGCTTTCCGTGTATGCAACTATAAAGCAGACCGACCTGCTTAGCGGCCACGGCGATCATAACGACCTGATGGACTTTATCAAAACTCACGAGCCTGCGCAACTGAAAAGAGTATTTCTGGTGCACGGCGAACGCCAGGCGATGGATGCCCTGGTCACCGCCCTTCAACCGGACGGGTATGATGTCGTGATTCCCGAAGCCGGACAGGTATTTGAACTGAACTAATGCTCTGATCGGGGATCAGGTATCGTCGGTCTCTCCAAAACTCATTCCGCCTCCGATTGTAATTAGAGTGTGGAAGCACTGCTGGAGAAAGTAAAAGATTTCGCCGACCGGGCTCACGGCGCTCAAACGCGGAAGTATACCCCTGAGCGGTATATCGTTCATCCCGAGAGGGTGATGCTCATCTGCCGTGAATACACGACCGACCTCCCGGTTCAGGCGGCTGCCCTGTTACATGATGTACTGGAAGACACACCGGTCGGAAGATCGGAGATAGAAAATTTTTTGTCTGAACTGATATCTGCGGAGCATGTCAAACGTACCGTACATTTAGTTGAAGAGCTTACCGATGTGTATGTCAAGAAAGATTATCCGCATCTAAACCGCAAGCAACGGAAAGTGCTGGAATCAGAACGGCTGGCAAAAACGAGCGCTGCGGCCCAAACCATCAAATACGCCGATCTTATCGATAATGCGTTCGACATCATGAAGCACGATCCGCAGTTCGGGCGTAAGTTCATCGCCGAAGCAAAGTCGCTGCTGAACGTCATGACCAAGGGGAATGCCGAGTTAAGAGAAAGGGCTTTCAAAACGATTGAAACGCTAACAGCTAAAAGACCGCAATCATGAGAAGCAAGGCGCATGTTAAAAGTCACCCGTTACACCCCATCCTCATTCCCTTCCCTATCGCCTTTTTAACCGGGGCACTGTTGTTTGACGTACTGGCAATCGCCATGGATGATCTCTCGTTCAGGCAGACCGCCGAATACCTCCTGCTGGCCGGAATTATCTCAGCGGTGGTGACTGCCATTCCGGGGTTAATCGATTACCTCTACAGCGTACCACCTCAAAGCTCGGGAAAAAAGCGGGCCATGAAACATGGGATGCTGAATACGGCACATTTGATCCTGTTCATTATTGTCTACCTGCTTCGCATGGGTGATCAGGAATTTTCTGATGTCGTCATCGTGTTGCTTGAAGCCGTTGGTGTGATGCTTTTAATGATAGCCGGATGGATGGGTGGCACGCTGGTTCACCGGAATATGATCGGGATCGATCATCGCTATGCACATGCCGGAAAGTGGAAGGAGTCCTATTTTGAAGAACTCAGCGGCCCTGTTAACGTTGGCGCCTCATCCGAATTAAAGGTAAACCAGATGAAATTGCTTCACCTCCGCGGAAAGCGGATCGTACTGGCGAGAACCGAAACCGGATATGCAGCCTTCGAAGATCGTTGCACGCATCGCGGCGGATCCTTAGCTGACGGTTCGATGATGTGCGGAACTGTTCAATGCCCATGGCACGGCTCCCAGTTCGATGTACACACCGGGGAAGTGAAAGCGGGCCCTGCAGACGAAGCCATCACTAGTTTTCCGGTAAAGGAAATGAACGGCAGCATCTTTCTGGACCTGTGATCAGCTTTTCAGGAAAAGGTCATACGCAAAACGCAGGATAGTGCCGAACACCACTACAAGGAAAAAAACACGGATAAACCTGTTGCCTTTGAGTAATGCCAGCCGGGTTCCGGCAAAAGAACCCATCAGATTACAAACCGCCATTGGAACAGCGAATTCGAACATGATATGGCCGGCACCGGCAAAATAAATGATCGCTGCCAGATTTGTGGCCAGATTAACAAACTTTGCGTTGGCGCTGGCATGCAGAAAGTCACTGCCCAGAAGCGAGATGAATGCCAGGATAAGAAAGCTTCCGGTTCCCGGACCGATCAGTCCGTCATAGAAACCGATAATGGTTCCAAACAGCGATCCGATCACCAGCTGACGCATAACGCTGATGTTTCTTTGCTGATGGAGACCGAAATCCTTTTTAGTGTAAGTATAGACGGCCACCGCGATCAACACGCAAAAGATCACCGGCTTGATCATTTCATTCCGCAGCATACTGACGCAATAGGCACCGGCAAAAGCGCCGATAAAAGCAGCGGCGGAGATGCTGAGCAACAGTTTCCAGTTCAGCTGAACGTTCCGGGCATACTTGTAAGCTGCAAATGCCGTCCCCGAGAACGAAGGGATCTTGGTGGTACCTAATAAGGTGGCCACCGGGTATTGAGGTAAAACAATGAGCATGGCGGGCGTTTGAAGCAGTCCCCCGCCGCCCACAATAGAATCAATAAATCCGGCCCCGAAGGCGGCTATGCAGAGAAGAATAAGTTCGGTAAGCATGACAGATGAAGGCGCAAATATCAGCAGTTAGGAATAACCTTTCAAGAAATTTCTATACCATTCACCGGAAGATTTGATGATCCGCTGCTGAGTAGCAAAATCGACATAGATGAGTCCGAAACGCGGGTGATACCCTTCTGCCCACTCAAAGTTGTCGGTCAGGGTCCATATAAAATAACCATCAACTTTATAGCCATCCCGTTTGGCCCTCAGCACCTGGCCAATGTGATCTTTAAGATATTCTACCCTTTGCGGGTCTTCAACCCGTCCTTCGGTAACGGTATCCGGAAAAGCAGCTCCGTTTTCGGTGATGATCAGTTTCCTAATCTGCGGATACCTGTTATATTTCTCTATCATCCGGTATATCGCATCCGGATAGACTTCCCATTTCATCGCAGTCAGCGGCACCTGTCTTTTTTCCGCTTTGATCAGTTTTGCTTGAAGATAAGGTGTGAGAAAGGAATGCCTGACCACCTCGCGGGTGTAATTCTGGATGCCGATAAAATCAAAATCAAAGCACATATCCCGTTCGTCGCCATGGTGAATATAACGTCCAAGTCTTCTTAAGACTGGTAATTCTTCGACCGGGTATCCGAGTCCGATGACCGGCTCAAGGAACAGGCGGTTCAGCAACGCATCGGCCCGCATTGATGCCTGGTAGTCGCGCGGTTTTCCGGAATATGGTTCGATATACGAGCAGGAGAACGTGGTACCAATATTGGAGCCGGGCGGTAATGTTTGTCTCAATATCCTGCCGCCCTCAGCCATGGCAAGAACGGCATGGTGTGCCGCCGGAAGAAAATTTCTAAGCCCTTTCCTGCCGGGAGCATGGGCGCCTAAAAAATAACCTGCGCCGACAAAGCCCATCGGTTCGTTCATCACCATCCAGTTTCCTACCCGGTCGCCGAAGTGCCTTCCGCAGACCTCGGCGAAGTCGCCAAACCAGGAAACTATATCGCGGTTCGTCCATCCGCCATGGTGTTCAAGAGCCTGCGGCAGATCCCAATGGTATAAGGTTAGCCACGGCTCAATTCCCAGGGCCAGACACTGGTCGATCACCCGGTTATAAAAATCGATTCCCTTTTGATTGACGGGCGATCTTCCGGCAGGCATGATCCTGGGCCAGGAAACCGAAAAGCGAAAATTCGGAATGTTCAGTTCCCTGACGAGTTGAAGATCATTTTTGTAGCGGCCGTAGAAATCGCAAGCTGTGCTGGCATCCTGGCCATTGAGGATCTTCCCCTTTCTGGTGATGAAGGTATCCCAGATCGACGCTCCTTTGCCGTCAGCATCGTGCCCGCCCTCGATCTGGTAGGCTGCAGTGGAAATGCCCCATTGAAAATCCTCACCAAAAAGCTCTTTGTTAACCATCAGAATTGTGGCTAAGATAATGAACTCGACCTGAAAGTTTGGTCAGCCGTATTACCGTTTAGGCTAAATCTTTGAAACCAACCTTTGAAGGCGGCTGTTCTTAAAAGAAAGGTTATGCAGTTTACGGTATCTGATTCGTCAAAAGGGGTATATCTGACGCTGGAGGCAGTTCCCGAAAAATTCCATGGAGAAGTTGGCTATCGCATCTTTTTTCCAAATAAAACCCATTGCTTTATCAGCTCGAAGTATGGCACCTGGCGTGTACTCGATGATCATCCTGTAAATCCGGAACTGTTAGAAGCGATCGGCGCTGCATTGGAGGAGCAGCTGTGAGTCTTGAGTCCAGAGTTCGGGTTCGGAGTCATGAGTTTAACCTTCGAACTTCAGACTTCCGACCTCAGACCTCAGACCTCCCCTTCGCAGCTTCCGCCACCAGTTTCGCCGCCAGCTCTTTTCCCAGAAAACGATCAATGACACCGTGAACGAGGTACAGGACCGGCGTCATCAGCAGCGCAATCACAAACTTATAGGTATAGTTCACCAGGCCGATAGCTGCAACCATCTGCCAGCTCCAGTTATACTGCGGATTCAGATAAAATGCAATGAAAATGACCACGAAACTGTCTATCAGTTGCGAAACCACCGTTGAGCCTGTCGCCCTTAGCCATAACGCCCTTTCGCCGGTTGCCTTTTTGATCCGCTGAAAAATGAACACATCGACGATCTGTCCGATAAGGAAGGCCGTAATGGATCCGACGATGATCCACATCCCCTGCCCGAACATCAACGAAAAAGATGAATTAAGATGTACGGGTACTTCCCCCACGGTTTGTGTTGTCCAGAAGTCCGCCGGCACCAGGTTTATCGCAAAGCCTACCATGATGAACGCATAAGAGATCAACAGGGAAGCCAGGACAGATAAAAAACGAACCTGGCGAATGCCGAAGTACTCATTGATGATGTCGGTCATGATAAAGACCAGCGGCCAGGTCAGAACGCCAGCCGACATATTGAATGAAAGATCCGGAACGCCGAACAGGTCGATGTCGAACTTCTTTATTCCGAGCGAACCTTCAACAGTAAAGATCTTGACCCCGATAAATTCGGAAAGGATAGCGTTGGCTACCAGGAATGTTGAGAGGATGAGCAGTAACCTGCTTTCTTTTGTTCTGAAGGTCATAAAGTATGCAGTGGATGAGTAAAAATAATTATTTTTATCGCTTTGCATTATCGTTTACTTTAATAAGCTCTCACTAACAGCGTGCTCAGTTTAATATCGAAGCTTCCTCATGTAGGTAATTCCATTTTCAGTGTAATGTCGCAGTTGGCCCAGGAAGCAGGGGCGATCAACCTCTCCCAGGGTTTTCCCGATTATGATTGTCCTCCGGAACTGATCGACCATGTTCACCGGCATATGAAAGCCGGACATAACCAGTATGCACCGATGCCTGGAATTCCGAAACTCCGGCAGCTGATCGCGGAAAAAGTAAATTCCAGGCATGGATCTTCCTATGATGCAGACACCGAGATAACGGTTACTTCCGGGGGTACTCAAGCTATTTTTACCGCACTGGCCGCGGTCATCCAGCCAAACGACGAGGTGATCATCTTCGAACCTGCGTATGATTGCTATGCGCCTACGGTAAGACTGCTCGGCGGACTGGTCAAACCGTTTGAATTAACCCCGCCTGATTACAAAACAGACTGGGCAATGGTTAAGCGACTGGTTACGGCGCATACCAAAATGATCATCATCAATTCGCCGCATAACCCCACCGGAACCATTTTAGCAGAAGACGACATTCAGGAACTCATATCGATCACAAAGAACACGGACATCTTGGTCTTAAGTGATGAAGTATATGAACATCTGAGTTATGACGGTGCTGAGCATCTCAGTATGGCGCGCTTTCCGGAGTTACAGAAGCGCAGCTTCATAACGGCCTCATTCGGAAAGCTGTTTCATAACACCGGCTGGAAAATGGGCTATTGTATCGCTCCGGCACAATTAATGGCGGAATTCCGAAAAGTGCATCAGTTTATGGTTTTCAGTGCAAATACCCCGGTACAGCATGCGCTTGCCGATGCCCTGGCCGACAAAGATTATTACGCACAGCTGAATGGTTTTTTTCAGGAAAAAAGAGACTTTTTTACAGGATTACTTAATCAAACAAAGTTCCAGTTATTGCCGTGCAGCGGATCATACTTCCAGTGCGTGACGTATAAAGATATTTCGGAAGAAAAAGACACAGATTTTGCAAAGAGATTAATATATGATTTTGGAGTAGCGTCTATTCCGGTATCCGCTTTTTATACCAAAAACACCGATTTCGGCGTTTTACGCTTTTGCTTCGCAAAGAAAAATGAAACATTAGAGGCCGCCGCCGAACAATTGATGAAGATCTAAAAGTCCATACAATGAGTACGCTTAAAATAACCACCTTCCAGGCTTACCTTTTTTGGGAAAACGTTGAAAAGAACCTAAAGAACCTGGGTTTGCGACTATCGTCGATCCGCGAAAAGACCGATCTGATCATTCTTCCGGAGATGTTCAGCACAGGATTTTCCATGGAGGCAGAGAAGCTGGCGGAAGAGATGGGCGGCATGACCATGAAGTGGATGCAGGATCAGGCAGCCAGGTTCGGGTGTGTGGTGACAGGCAGCCTTATCATCCGCGAACACGGGAAATACTACAACCGGCTGATCTGGATGCGCCCCGACGGCTCATATGAATATTACGACAAACGACATCTGTTTGGCTTGGGGAAAGAAGACGAGACTTTCACGGCGGGCGAAAAAAAGCTCATTGTGGAACTCAACGGCTGGAAGATCTGTCCGGCTATCTGTTACGACCTGCGTTTCCCCGTCTGGCTGAGGAACGTAGGCGGCGCGTATGACATGCTGCTCGTCATCGCGAGCTGGCCGGAGCGGCGGTCTCTGCACTGGCGCACGCTCATCCCGGCAAGGGCAGTAGAAAACCAGTCGTATGTGGTAGCCGTAAATCGTGTGGGGCATGATGGCAATGAGGTCTATCACTCCGGTGATTCGATGTGCATCGACCCGAACGGAAATGTGGTCTATTACAAGCCTAACGATGAAGATCTCTACACCTTTTCGATCAGCCGTGAAGAAGTGACCAAAGCCCGCCGGCTATTGCCGTTCCTTAAGGACGCCGAAAAGTTCGATATCCGCCAGCGCTAAAAATATTCCAAACTGTACCTGCGGGCTGTTTGTAGTATTTACATGGATATCAAGCATTTCGACGTTTCTTACAAGCGGTCTTTCTTTGGCGGCCACAGAAGAGCTGTGTCCGGAAGCATGGCTTACTACCAGGATCCTGAAGAAGTCATGACGGGCGACTTCAATATGACCTTGAACCACCGGGGAAAAGGAATTGAGAACCAGCTGATAAACGCTGTCGTCTTACATGAACGAAAACACAGGATCAGGTATTTTACGAATGATCGTGATCCGATGATCGACTGACCGGTCCGGCGTAACAGGCTGTTGATTCTTTGCTTCTGTACAATATGCCGGTATTTAACGTTATGCATATTAACGTTATCTTAGATGCCTGATTCGGCCTTAAGCCGAGCCGTTATATTAATTATAAGTCCGATATTCATACATGTTCAGAAGCATAAAAATCAAGCCCCTTCGCTACACTCTGATCCTCATATATCTTATCATCCTGTCGTTCTGTGCTATTGAACTGAATTTTTTATGGCTCTTCGGATACTCGCCCAATATCCGCGATATAAAGAGCCCGAATATGAGGCTGCCTTCCGAACTGTATACGGCCGACGGGAAACTTATCGGGCGCTATTATAAAGAGAACCGCACCCCGGTTGAATACAAAGACATTGCGCCGAGTGTTATTGACGCACTTATAGCCACCGAAGACGCCCGATTCTTTCAGCATAGCGGGATCGATGTGCGGTCGCTTGCATCGAGCGCATTTTCAACCTTAACAGGCGACAGCCGTGGTGCCAGTACCATAACGCAGCAACTCGCAAAAAATCTGTACCGGACACGGAACATGAAATCGCAGGGCGCTATCAAATATGTTCCGGGCGCTCGAACGCTCATCTATAAGGTCAAAGAATGGATCACGGCGTTTAAGCTGGAAAACCAGTACTCGAAAGAAGAGATCCTGACCCTCTATCTGAATACCGTTCCCTTCGGCAGCAATACCTACGGGATAAAGATCGCGTCGAAGAGGTACTTTAACCGTGAACCGCAAAAGCTTCAGGTTGAGGAATCCGCAACTTTGGTGGGCATGCTCAAGGCGAACACCACCTACAACCCCATCCGAAATCCGGAACGGTCACTGGAGCGACGTAATGTGGTGCTTTCTCAAATGGAAAAGTACGGATACCTTACGGCCGCTGAACTGAAGAAATACATTAACCGCCCGTTCAGGATCGTTCCCGGCGAATTTGCCGACGGTGTAGAGGGCGATTCATATCTGCGCGCCGCTGTAGAGGATTATCTGGAGGAATGGCTGGATGAAAACGACCTTGACCTCTATGAAGGAGGACTGAAGATCTATACGACTATCGACTCGAGGTTGCAAAAATACGCTGAGGAAGCTATGCAGGAGCAAATGAAGGTCCTGCAACGCCGCCTTTACAACGAATGGGGAAATCAGGATCCATGGCATGATCTGGAGGGTAATCCGATCGAAGATTTTGCACAGCGCACCGCTCAACGGTTACCCGTTTATTCATATCTGAAAAAGAAATACAATAACAATCAGGACTCTATAGATCATTATCTCAGCAAACCAAAAAAAATGAAGGTTTTTAGCTGGAATGGTGAGACGGAAAAGAACTTTTCTACGTACGATTCCCTGGAGTACTATTCAAAGATATTGAACACAGGAATGATGACGCTTGATCCGTTCAACGGCCATATCAAGGTTTGGATCGGCGGAATTGATAACGACTTTTTTAAATACGACCACGTTAAACAGGCGCGACGTCAGGCAGGGTCTACCTTCAAGCCGTTTGCTTATTTAGCAGCATTGGAATCGGGTATGACACCGTGCGACAGGTATACCGACAAACCGGTAAAGATCGAATACGTTGAGAACAACGAGCAGAAGGTCTGGGAGCCGAAAAATGCAAGCTACAGCTTCAGTTATCAGGAGATGTCGCTCCGCCATGCCATGGCCAGGTCGGTGAATTCTGTCACCGCCCAGATCACCCACGACATAGGACCGGCAAAGGTTGTTGAATATGCCCACAAGTGTGGCATTGAAAGCGATCTCGACGCCGTGCCATCCGTCAGCCTGGGCTCAAACGACGTTTCTGTATTCGAAATGGTAAAGGCCTACGCTACCTTTCTTAACGAAGGGAATACGACAGAGCCTATCCTGGTTCAACGTGTAACCGATAACGAAGGAAATGTGCTTGAAGAATTCAAGGCGAAACATGAAAGAGCCCTGAGCGAAGAAACCGCCTGGCTGATGATGTATATGCTTCGCGGCGGAATGGAAGAGCCGGGTGGTACATCACAGGCCCTCTGGGAATGGGATCTGTTCAAAAAAGGTAACCAGATCGGTGGTAAAACAGGAACGTCATCAGAATATGTTGACGGCTGGTACATGGGCCTTACGAAAGACCTGGTAACCGGTGTTTGGGTGGGCTGCGACGAACGAAGTGTCCACTTCCGGCGCTCTGAAACCGGTGAAGGCTCAAAAACCGCCCTGCCGATCTATGCCCGCTTTATGGAAAAGGTATACCGCGATCCGGCGACGGGCATCACCCTCGGTCCTTTTCCGAAACCAGGGGTAGAGATCACCAAGAACTATAAATGCGAAACGCCAAGGACGATCATCATCGATACGTTAATAGTAGACAGTACGCTGATGGATTCGATGATGCCGGATTCCATGCTTGAACCGCCGGTCCTGGATGAAGGAAGCCTTCAGCAGGACGGAGTTCCGAACCAGCCGCAGCCAGCCGTTAAAAAGGACGAAAAACCGGTGGTGCCGGCGCAGAAAGAAAATACAGTCAAAAAACCTACAGAGAACTCAAAGAGGGAAATAAGGAGACAGAAAAGACGGGAAAAAAGAGATTCGATCAGGGAGAATTCAAACAATTAATTAAAACAATAATTATGATTATAGAACACCTATAATTAGTAAATTCACTCAGCGTAACTTCGATAATATGAACATAAAATACCCGGCAAAAGGTAAATCCTTTTGGATCTCCTCTGTTATATTAATACTTCTCGCCTTCAGCTGCATTCTTCCAGCAAATGCGCAATATTTCGGGCAGAACAAGGTAAGATATAAGAATTTGAAATTCCGGGTATACCAGTCTCCCCACTATGACCTCTATTATTATCTGAAGAACGATAGCGTTGTTAAAAATTTTATCAAAGAATCTGAGGTTTGGTATGACCTGCACCAGCAGGTATTCCGGGATACCTTCCAGAAAAAAAACCCGATCATCCTTTACAGCAACCACCCCGATTTCCAGCAAACAACTGCCATCCAGGGTGAGATCAGCGTTGGAACCGGAGGTGTTACCGAAGGATTGAAGAACCGCGTGGTTATGCCGATCATGCAGCTTAACCATCAGACGCGCCACGTACTGGGCCACGAGCTGGTTCACGCCTTCCAGTATCATTCCCTGATCGAATCAGATTCGACACAGCTTGAAAATATCGGAAACATTCCATTGTGGATGGTTGAGGGTATGGCAGAATATCTTTCTATCGGAAAAGTTGATGCCTTTACCGCCATGTGGATGCGGGATGCATATTTAAATAAAGATATCCCCAGTCTGAAGGACCTCACGACGTCAAGCAAATATTTCCCTTATCGATACGGACAGGCCTTTTGGGCTTATCTCGGGTCCACTTACGGCGATACTGTTATTGTTCCATTTTTCAAGCAAACGGCGCGTGTGGGGTATGAAAATGCGATAAAAAGAACTTTCGGATATGATGAAAGAACCTTGTCTAACCTTTGGAGGACGAGCATCGAAAACGCTTATCAGCCCTATGCCAAAGACACAGCCAATGCCCCTGTGGGGATCCGGGTCATCGATACAAAGAACGCCGGGGAAATGAACGTAGCCCCTGCCGTGTCGCCCGATGGCCGGTACATCGCTTTTTTATCTGAGAAAGATCTGCTGAGTATTGACCTGTTTTTAGCAGACGCGAAAACGGGCAAGATCCTTCGAAAACTTACCAGCAAGACGACCAACACGCATATTGACGAGTTCAGTTTCATTGAGTCTGCCGGCGCATGGTCGCCAGACAGTAAAAGATTTGCATTCAGCGCGTTTAGCGGTGGCCGTAACAAATTACTTGTTGTCGATGTGGAGAGTGGCAGAAACATATTCACCGAAGCCATGGGTCAGGTGGAGGAGTTTTCAAATGTATCATGGTCGCCCAACGGCGACGACCTGGTATTCACCGGATTGAAAGAAGGCCAGAGCGATCTTTATCTATACAGCTTAAAAACCAAAAAGGTTACCCAGCTTACCAATGACCCGTTTTCTGACACACAGCCCAGCTTTTCCGGCGATGGCAAACAAATAGTTTTCACGTCCGACCGTACTACGCTGAACCAGGCCGACAAAGACGTTGCCATCACCTATAACCTTGCGGTGATGGATCTGTCGACCGGAGGGATCACCGACATCACGGTCTTCAACGGCGCTAACAATCTTAATCCGCAATTCTCAGCAGATAACCGGAGTATCTATTTCCTCTCCAACCGCGACGGCTTCAGAAATATGTACCGGTACTCGCTTACGGATCAAAGCGTCGAGCAAATGACCAGGTATTTCACAGGGATCTCCGGCATCACGGAATATTCGCCTGCCCTGAGTGTTTCCAGGAACGACGATATTATCTATTCTTATTACCGGTCGCAACGATATACCATCTTCAATGCCAAACCGACCGACTTCAAACCGGATACTGTAGACGCTGACGATATCAACTTCGCTGCCGCAACCCTGCCTCCTCCTGCATCGGTAGGAGTAAATATCATCAACGCCAACCTGGAGAATTTTGAGCGATTTGAAGAAATCCCAACGGATTCGATCAAACGAATAGCATACCGCCCGAAATTTAAACTCGATTACCTAGCTAATACTGGAGTAGGTACTTCTGTGGGTCAGTTTGGTGCCGGCCTTTCAGGCGGAGTACAGGGAATTTTCAGTGATATCCTTGGCCGAAACCAGATCTTTGCAGCAGCAGCAGTGAACGGTGAGATCTACGATTTCGGTGGCCAGGTAGCGTACATTAACCAGCAGGGACGCGTGAACTGGGGCGTTGGGGTATCGCACATCCCCTATCTTTCTGCATCGCTTTCCAATGATTTCGAAACACTCAATGTGGGCGGACAGCCGGTGAGCACATATCGTTCAAGCTATGACGTTATCCGCAGGTTTGAAGACCAGGTGCAATTGTTCGGATCGTATCCATTCTCGCGTATCCACCGTTTTGAAATTGGCGGATCGGCAGCGATGTACTCATATCGTGTTGACCGGTACAGCGAGTATTATACGTATGAAACAGATCAGCAGGGTCGAATCTTTTTAACCGGGGGCCTGGGTGCTGACCGGCGGAAGGTATCGCTTGCAGAAGCTAACCGTTACTACAATCAATATGGCATCAACTTTGAAAAATTCTCTATCCTGGGATTGGATGCGGCATTTGTTGGTGATAACTCCTATTTCGGCATCACAAGTCCGCTCGATGGCTTCAGATACCGCGTAGGTATTACTCAGTATGGAGGAGACTATAAATTCGGTACTCTCACCGCTGATTTCAGGAAATATGTCCGGCTGAATCCAATAACCATTGCAGGGCGCGTATTAAGCAGTACCCGTTTTGGCGAGGATCAGGACAATATCATCGGGCAGTTTATCGGCTATCCATATTTTATTCGGGGTTATGAAGCCAACTCCTTTTATAAAAGAGGAAACAGCAGTGTAAACGGCTTTAGTATAGAACAGCTGGTGGGAACCAAGATCGCGGTAGCGAATTTTGAGCTCCGGCTTCCGTTTACCGGACCCAAAAGGCTCACGGCGATCGAGTCCAGATTTCTGTTCTCCGACCTGAACGCGTTCTTCGATATCGGACTGGCCTATAACCGCAATTCGGAGGTAGCATTCAGGAGTGAACCCCGGCAGGTTCTTGTTGGTACTGATCCGATCACCGGCGCACCGGTATATTCATATGAACGGGTTCCGGCTATGAGTGCCGGTATCTCGTTACGTGTGAACGTATTTGGTTACTTTGTTCTTGAGCCGTACTACGCGTTTCCGTTCCAGAGAAAGGATATAAGCGGCGGAATCTTTGGCCTGACATTCGCGCCGGGCTGGTAAGGAGACCGCACGAAAAGACAAGTATGCGAGCCCCCCGAAAAACCGGGGGGCTTTATATGCTACCACGTTCAGAAAATCACTGCGGATGACTTCACTAAAAAAAACAGACGCCTTCAGATACAAGTACAAAACATCGATCCCGATCAGGTTTAACGACTTCGATGCTTTGGGACACGCCAATAATGCCGTGTATCTTACCTATTTTGAGATCGCACGGTCAGCCTACTGGAAAGAGATCATTGAATGGGACTGGTCTGAAACGGGAGTTATCATTGCCTCGGCTGAGATCCAGTTTCTAAAGCCGATCGTGCTGAATGATGAGATCTTTGCATACGTCCGCACGACACATTTGGGCACCACGAGTTTCACCCTGGAATATGCTCTGGTCAGATCCGTCAATGGCGCAGAAGAGATCTGCACCACCGGCAGCACGGTGTGTGTGTCTTTCGATTATATAACGAACCAAAAAGCGCCTATCCCGGAAGGCTACCGGTCCAGAATGCTTGAGTTTGAAGCATTGGTCTGATTGATCTGCCGGATATCAGGGTGTGAAACCAGTTTTTCGTTTATCTGCTGAATCAGCCTCTTTTTTCCGTAGATCTCGATGGTGACTACGAGAGCTTCATCGGTTTTTGCTATCTGAAGTCGTTTCGAAGACAGGCCTCCTGCTTTAATGAACTGTTCGGTCTGTTCGAGAACCTTCACGTCCGGTTCTTTGAATTTGATATTAAAGGTTCTCCGATGATGAAGGAAATCAATGGCCCCTTCGATCTTATTGAAGACAGAAAGGATGATCAGAACGACACACGACAATAAAAGTCCTAAACCATATTCGGATATCCCGACCACCATACCAATTGCGGCCGCCGCCCAGATCACGGCCGCCGTGGTCAACCCTGTTATGGAAACATTGTCCTTGAAAATAACGCCCGCACCGATAAAACCGACGCCTGTGATGATATTGGCAGCGATCCGGTCGTCACTCATGCCTGCGGCATTCTGCGACACCATAGTAAAAATGGTGGACCCCAGACAAATGAGTATAATGGTTCGAAAACCGGCCGATTTATTACGGTACTCCCGCTCGAAACCGATAGCGCTGCCACATATAATGGAAACAACTATCCGCAGAACATCATTAAACTCAATGCCAAAATCCATTTACTAGAAAATTTTGCCCGGATTTAAGATCCCTTTAGGATCAAATACGTTCTTTATGCCACGCATCAGGTTAAGATGCAGATCGGAATATTTAATGGCCATGAATTCTTTTTGCACCAGGCCAATTCCATGCTCACCGGATAGCGTTCCACCCAGAGCAACTGTCAACTCGAATATCTCTTCGATGCCTCCTTTAAGTTTGGTATTCCAGTCGTCATCGCTCATATTACCTTTGATGATATTGACATGAAGGTTCCCGTCGCCCGCATGCCCATAACAAACTGACTCAAAACCGAATTTGTTTCCTATTTCTTTAATGCCATGAATGAGTTTAGGCAATTCGGCACGTGGTACAACGGTATCCTCTTCTTTGTAGACCGAATTCGATTTTACGGAAACAGCCATGGCACGCCGCATCCGCCACAATTCTTCTTTCTGCGCTGACGAGTCTGCGAATAAAACGTCGGTACAACCATTTTCTTCAAGTACGAAGTTTATTTTTTCGGCCTCTGCATACAAGGTATCTAGATTTACCCCATCCACTTCGATCAGCAGGAACGCTTCGACACCTGGCTTAAGATCGAATTGGATATGGTCGAATTCAATAACCCATTCCACTCCCCTGCGTTCCATAAACTCCAATGCAGAGGGAACTACCCCGGCACGAAAAATAGCGGACACCGCCGCACAGGCCTGCTCATTGCTTGGAAAAGAAGCCAGCATCAGGACATCCGTTGTTGGTCGCGGAATAAGTTTCAGCACCACTTTGGTCATGATGCCCAGTGTTCCTTCAGATCCGATCATCAATTGCGTAAGGTTATAACCGGAAGCATATTTCAAGGTATTTGCACCCGTCCAGATCACCTCACCTGAAGGCAATACTACTTCCATGTTCAGGACATACTCACGTATAGTTCCGTATTTAACCACCCGCGGCCCGCCCGAGCCATGCGCCATGTTCCCTCCAATGAAACATGAACCTTTGCTGGAAGGGTCAACGGGATATAACAGATCTTTTCCGGCAACGGCATTCATAAACTCCTCGGTAATTACACCCGGCTCGACGGTTGCCTGTAAATTCCGTTCGTCGATCTCAATGATGCGATTAAACTTCTCCATCGAGATGAGCACGCCACCATGTACCGGCAGGGCCCCGCCACTTAATCCGGTACCACCGCCCCGTGGTGTAACCGGAATAACATGCTCGTTACAAAGCTTTAACAACTGCGATACCTGTTCAGTGGTTTGCGGCTTTACGACTATTTCCGGATAATATTGCAGGTCTTCCGTTTCGTCATGGGCATAGCGCTCCAAGAGTTCGCGGTCGGTGATCATATTTTCTTTCCCTGCAATTGAGGCGATCTGTGCAGCAATTTCGCTGGTTATAGCATTAAACATTGGCGATTAACGATTAAAATTGAGTTCTACTAATGAGTTTTTTACTTCCCCTGGTACCGGGGGATTTAGTTTTCGGAGAGCAATGCGAACGGTTTTCACAGAAAGAAATTCCATCCTGATCTTCTCCAGAATGGAGTAGGCGACAGTTTCCAGAAGCCTACGCGGTTTCTCCATTTCCTCGCGCGCAATTTCAAAGAGGCGTTCGTAATTAACGGTGAGTGAGATATCCTCATCTCCTTTACCGGTAACGTCCATTTCTGTTTCGATATCGAGCAGGAACTCGTTACCAATCTTTTGTTCCTGAGGATAAAAACCGTGATAGGCAAAAAAACGGATCTCCTGTAAAGCCACCTTTTGCCGAATAGTTCCCATGGCTCAAAAATAGCTTTTTAAGTGAAACTCTAAACAAAAAGGGCTTCCAAAGTCACCGCCGGCCGTCGCCGGCAGATGACTATTGGGCAAATGAAAACCTTAAAAAGAAATCGTTCGCTATTCTCGCTTACTTTACTACATTTGAAAAAACACTTACTGTCATGTCCGAATTAACCCAAGAAGTAAAATCAAGGTCAGGAAAAAAAGATCTTTATGAAGCTCCTGATTACTATCTGATAGATGAGTTACTTACAGAAGAACATAAACTGGTTCGCAGCAGTGTGCGCGACTGGGTAAAAAAAGAATTAAGCCCGGTGATCGAAGAGTACGCGCAACGGGCCGAATTTCCCAAACATCTTATCGGCGGATTAGCAGAGATAGGTGCTTTTGGACCTACGATCCCGCATGAATACGGAGGCGCCGGCCTCGACTATATTTCATATGGTATCATCATGCAGGAAATTGAAAGGGGTGATTCCGGTATTCGTTCAACAGCTTCGGTTCAGGGGTCATTAGTCATGTATCCGATCTTTGCGTACGGATCGGAAGAGCAAAAAAGAAAATATTTACCGAAGCTGGCCTCGGGTGAATTGATGGGATGTTTTGGGTTAACAGAGCCGGATTTTGGCTCAAACCCGTCAGGCATGGTCACCAGCTATAAAGAAGACGGAGACCATGTGATCCTTAACGGAGCCAAGATGTGGATCTCTAACTCGCCGTTTGCTGATATTGCCGTTGTCTGGGCCAAGGATGAACAGGGAGAGATCCGCGGACTTGTCGTGGAGCGCGGCATGGAAGGTTTTTCAACGCCCGAAACGCATAACAAATGGAGCCTGCGCGCCTCAGCTACCGGTGAACTGGTATTCGACAATGTTCGGGTACCGAAGGCAAATATCTTCCCGAAAGTAAAAGGCATTAAAGGGCCTTTGGGCTGTTTGAACCAGGCACGTTACGGGATTGCGTGGGGAGCGCTCGGCGCGGCTATGGACTGCTACGATACTGCACTCCGCTATTCAAAAGAACGTGTTCAGTTCGATCGTCCGATCGGAGGCTTCCAGCTTCAGCAAAAGAAGCTTGCTGAAATGATAACAGAGATCACCAAGTCACAGTTAATGGTTTGGCGTCTGGGAATGTTGAAGAATGAGAACCGTGCTACTCCGGCACAGATCTCTATGGCGAAAAGAAACAGCGTTGAAGTTGCCCTGAACATCGCCCGTGAGGCCCGTCAAATGCTGGGCGGTATGGGAATAACCGGCGAATATCCGATCATGCGCCACATGATGAACCTCGAATCAGTAGTAACATATGAGGGAACGCATGACGTTCACCTGCTCATTACCGGAATGGATGTGACCGGACTGAATGCATTCAAGTAATCAACCTACCTCTAATAAACCTGATAAGAGATGAAGCGACCCTTCATCTCTTTTTTTTTATCACAATTAAATTATAAAAAAATGTATCCCTCCTTCGGGTCCGCCCGTAAAATCCCTCAGTTCAGATAAGTTTAGAAAGTTATGATGGGTTTAGAAATGGGATATACCAATTTAACTGAGGCTGTAGATCGTTTTTCTACCGCTGTTCAATACGCGATCAAAGCGCTTCCGCAGGAAAGCATTGTAAATTACCTGGCATCAACGGATATCGATCTTCATGAAGTGCTGGGGGTAGCCGAACAAATGGAGCAATACGAGTTCTGCAGCGTCATCGTCAAAGCAATACAACAGAAACAAGCTGAAAGTTCACTGATCTCAGCAGCATCATTTGTTAAAAAAGCATCGGCAGAGCTTAATTAACATCGCTATACCTTTAAAAATGTAACGCTGGCCGGT
>DASWXL010000163.1:0-6520 GCA_036405495.1 Sphingobacteriaceae bacterium
GAGATTCTTTTTAGAAATTATCAGCTGGTTATCAGCGATAAGCTTCTCTTTTTGAACTGTTTGATACTTAACCTCAAGCTCAGCTAAAGTCTTTTGGTTTTTTTCATTCATCAGTTTATTTCTGGTTTCCTGAGCGGTGCCTCTGTAATGGTAAGCCTTCTTATAGTTTCCGGCAGAATAATAAGCTTCCGCCAGCTTCTCATCTGTCTCCTGGATAAAGTAGTAATCGCCCGATTCTAAAGACTTCCCGCGTATAGTTTCAAGCAGTTCGATCGCCCGGTCAAAGTCACCTTTTCTTACATACGCATCAGCCAGTGATTGTGAGGACAGGAGGTACAGCACCGACTGACCCGATTCTATGGAATATTTAACGGCTTCCCCGGAAGCATTGATGGCTTCATCTAATTTACCCGCATCAATACATGCATCTGCATAGAATACCAAAGCCTCACCCCTCACTGCCTTATTACGGATCTTCTTTGCCAGTTCAATTGCTTTCGAAGCGTAAAAGAACGATTGCCCGAATTGTAAATCACTTGCCAGGGCGGCGCTTTCCATGCCATATGCTCTCACCAGAAGTGTGGTATCTTTAAGTTTTGCAGATAAATCGATCGCTTTTTTATGGTAAAGAATGGCCTTCTTGAAATCTTCATGATTATGATTGAGCGTACCAAAGTTTGAATATGCATAAGCTAATTCGCTTTCAAATTGATACTTCTCAAACAAGTTTATCGCTTTAAGCAGATATTTTGCAGAGTTGCCAATATCACCTTTGTAGTCATAGGCAGCAGCCATGACCAACCATGTTTTACCGACTGCTCTTGCATTGCCTGTTTCCTTATGCAGCTTTAAAGCGTTGTTGAAATAAGTAAGGGCTGCAGCGTAGTTGATCCGGGCATTTTCTATCTTACCTAAATTGAAATTGATACGGGCAGAACCCTGTTTAAAGCCGATTCGCTCACTCAGCTTTAGCGCAACTCTGTAAAGTTCAGCGGATTTGTCATTGTCATTACCGAGAAAACGCTGAGCATAGGCCAAAACCTTATTTACCTTAACTGTGTCGTCCTTTGCAGCCATGATTACGCGCAAAGACTCATCTGCTTTAGCTTTAACCTGAATATTTAACGCTAAAAAGGCCACCAGAAAAACTAAAAATTTTATGCGCATTTATTTGAGATAACGATTTCAATATTCACCCTGCCCTTGTCTGATCCAACTTGCAACTTACTCTCACAGATTTGCATAACACTTACATTTCGATATAGCGGCAATCAAAACAGATTGCTGAACAATGGTTAACAACGATCTTCTTTCCCAAAAATTTTTGTTACGGTAAGTTTATAGTGTAAAGGCAGCCATTGATCATGATGCTAATTCCGTGAAAAATGTTGCATGAAAAACCCATGCAAAAAAAACTGGTTATGCGAACAATCACGTCAGAACAAAACCTCAGTTCGGGAAACAGGTACTTCTACTTAGTTTTATCGGGTAAAAAAGCTCGCGGGGTTGCGCCACGACAACAACTACGTAATATTACGTAGTTGCAAAAAACCGTAGCGCCCTTTATAAGCAAACCCCTGATTTTGCGAAACTTTGTACCATTAGAAAAACATAAAAAACTCCCCAAATGAAAACAAAACTAAGGCACATCGCCATTATCGGACTAATTACCACTTTTGCCGCATGCTCAAAAGATAAAAACACTGAAACAGAGCCCAAAATAACCACCGGAGGCTTCTCTGCAAAAGTTGAAAATGTAAATTTTGAAACATTGACCGTAGCAGCGCTGGCCGATGTGACAGACGGTCATTCAATTACACTGAACGCTACCGGAAAAAATGAAAAAGGCATCCTTCTCAGCATACCGACTCAAACCGGTACGTTTTCGTCCGAAGAAGATGATGAAGTAAGCGCTATCTATTCAGAAAACGTTGATAAACTGTGGATGTCTGACCTTGAGAACGGCAAAACAACTGTTACCATGACCAAATTTGACCAGGGATCTAAGAAGATGAGCGGCACTTTTTCGGTTACGGCACCAGCATATGGCCCTTCGGGTGCTACCGGAACAAAAACAATAACCGGGTCGTTTACTGACGTTTCTTTTACACTTGTGAACGATTAAACACTGTTAAAGCAAAAAAAAGAGCGGGAATCTCCTGCTCTTTTTTTTTGCCCTACTTTTCTGCGGGTACCTTAGCGATTATTAAGAATTCCACTGCTTCAGCACTCCCGATCGCGAATCAGAATTTACACTACTGACACATCCTGCATGATTCTTTAAAGATACGATTCGCCTTTCAACAGGTTTACGAAGCCACGGTCGATTCACTAAGATGCCAGGCCGAACTTCTTTTCCGCGGGAAAGCATTCCGAAAACAAACATCCGACCGGATAAGCTGCTTCTTAGAAATAACTTTTCAACCCGCGGCTTCTTTCATTTCCGAAATCAAAGACGGCCGTTAGCGAGATCTCGTGGGTGCTCTTCAGACTTCTTCTGAATCTGCTTATATCATAGTCAAAGGAATAACCAAGCTGATAACGATCATTAATAGTGAATCTGGAGTATAGCGAAAGCTGCTTCCCCGGCGAATTAGTAACAAAACGAAAAGAGCCGCCCACCCAGAACATATCTTCAATGAGAACAGAGGAACTGATGTCAAGCTGGGCAGGCGTATTAAAACCGAACTTCATGAGCATCGACGGATACAGTTTCAATTCGTTTAACTCGAAGACGTACCCCGAAGTCAGATAGTAGTTCTGCTCACTGTATAACAAATAGCTCCTGTCATTCTTTCTTGTAGAGTTTGTAAGAATACGCGTTGCCGAGAGTCCGGCATAAAAGATATCATTTGTTAAAAAGAAACCGGCATTGGCATCGGGCATCAGCTCAGAAACATTCGTTTGCGTCAGAGCCGGATCTCCCTCATTGTCCGGAGTTAATCTTGACGCATTGAGAGTGTTGTGGTAGAATCCTGCTGAAAGTCCGAACGACAACCTCAGGTCATTGTTCAACGGCAGCCAGTAAGCGTAAGAGCCGGAGACCGACAATGCCGACTGAGCTCCAAGTCCGTCATTCTTAATAATTACTCCAACCCCCGAACGTTCATCACCCAGAAGCATGTCACCTGTAAGTGTCTGGCTTTTTGGCGAACCTTTAACGCCGATCCACTGACTTCGTACATATCCGTTTACGTTCAGCAGGCCCTTGTTACCGGTGTATCCCGGGTTGAGGGCCAGAGAATTGAACATATACTGGCTGTATACCGGATCCTGCGCAGAGGCGGTATATCCAAACAACATTCCACCCATTAATATTACTGATCTCAACTTCATTATCTAATCACCGTAACATATCCCTTGATCACCTCAGCGTTTCCTGAAGCTCCCTTCACCTTCAAAATATAGAAATAAGTCCCATCGACTTCATCCGCCCCATTCCATCCATCCGTTGTTTTCATATCTTTCTTACTAAATATCTCCGCTCCCCACCGGTTGAATACCTTCAATTCATTTACCGGATATTTTTCAATGCCCCTGATATACCATTTATCGTTAATGCCGTCATTATTCGGACTAAAAACATTGGCAATAGTCAAAGAAACAGGCAGCGGCCTTGCTCGCCCGAGCAAAAAATAACCTGAAGTAAAATCCTTCAAATCAGGAGCCGACAGCTTACCATCGAGCCCGTCGCCAAAATCACTGGTCTGATTGCTTATATTCAATAAAAAAACACCCGAACTAACCGATGGATCCCATTTAATGATATTATCAGGGTCTTTATCATCCTTTGCGCTGTAAAAGACATCCAACTGTACGGGATCAGTCCCACGGCCACGCTCGATTTTGTAATAATAATTCTTGTTAATATAACCTAGCTTCTCTCCGATAGCCGTCTCATTGTACCCCGGCATCAGGTTGACGTTCCCGTTCAATGAAACAGTAAAGTCCGATCTACCGGTCGCGGAAGTAATGATCAGTGGCCTGTAAAGCATCTGATTACCGACAGGGAACAAATAGGCACCAGAACTTTCCATCTCTCTCTTTAGCCCACCTTCACCTGTGCTAATAAACCCTTTAGTCCTTTTCAAGCTTTCCGGGGACGGATCGGTGATATGAAAAACATACCGGTCTGTCGCCAGTTGGGCATTGAACAGATCAAGTTCTGAAGCCGAAACGTGAGTCCCCAACCGCTTTACTCCGGCACCGCTAAAGCTTAGTTTTTCAAATCGCATGGCGGCGGTTCCACCGATCACCTGGTCAAAGCCTGCCATGTCGACCAAACCTTCTCCGTTAATGCCAAAAGTGCTGAAAACATCCGCGCCACGGCTGTCCCAGTCGCCAGTTAACGAAAGTTTCCCTCTATTCAGAATACTTCCTTCAAAGTGTCTATAGTCGCCATTTACATGGATAAGGCTGTTATCATTCAGAGTAATTAACGCCCCGCGGTTGATCAGCTGTGAAAAACCGTTAGTATAGCCAAGCAAACTGAGCATCACAACAACCGTTGTTTTAAAAAAACTCCTGTTTGTTATGCCCCTCACTACTTAATTGCTGTTAAAATAAACCCTGTGCCGTCTGCAAGAACAACCTCGGCATCACCTGCATTTGTGACTTTCACTTCAACGTAGCCAACCGCGGAAACCCGGCAATAGCCGATCAAAAGTCCGTCCGGCAGTGCGTTTTGAGGTGAGATCATCACGCTCGAACCCGGTTGAGCGTTATCCAGCTTCAGAGAAATTGTTCTGGTTTGCCCTTTCGGAACACTCACTAAACCCGTGGTTGTCGTCTCCGCCTTAATTATGGATTGAATAACCGTTCCTGCGGATCCAAGTATTGCCGGCCCGTTCACATGCAGACGTGCATCGGGATCGGGACTAGCCGTATTGATACCTACCGAAACATATGGTTTGTCTATAGTACCGTCTCCGACCCGGCCTAAAATTATCGCGTCATTAGCATTAGACTGGGCATCATAGCCGATCACTACGGAACGCTGTCCCCGGGCTATAGCCGACCCTCCAACTGCGATCGCAAAAGGGGCTTCGGCCCGTGTATTTGCACCAATCGCTGTTGCTGTGGTTTCCGAGGCATATGAATTATATCCTATTGCAACATCAAAGCTTCCAAACGTTTTAGCGGAATTTCCGATGGCTATTGACTGGTAATGGTTTTCTGGTGTCGACCCGCCTGTATAAGACCCGATAAAGATATTTCCATCACTTTTGGACCGGCCAGCACCCGCATGTTCGCCGATAAGGATCGTATTAACCCCCTCCTGTAAATGCGTTCCGGCGGCGGTCCCGATTAAAGTACTGCTGAATAAAGTGCTGATCGTTGATGCTGTATTCTTTCCTAAAATGACGTTGGAGTGGCCTGTTGAAATATTGGCACCTGCCTGCTCTCCGATAAAGACGTTGTCATATCCGGTAGTAAGCTCACCTGAGTTACTTCCGATAATGGTGTTGCCATAACCACTGGTAACCTTGCTTCCGGCATTGTTTCCAATAAACGTATTCTTGTTCCCTGTGTACCCAGCGGTATGATTGCCGGCATTAACACCAATGAACACATCGTTCCGGTTCGGACCACCTGAAATGAAGCGGTTACCCTCGATGTCGAAACTCGGCACCGCATCTTCACTGCGGGTTCCTCTGTTGGCCGAAATTCTGCCGGCCACAGATAGCTGAACACCTGCAGCGGGCGCCTGGCTGAACGTGCCGGCCAGCATCTCCCCGTTTGCGAGGATTCTAAGCCGTTCAAGGCCTGAAGTTCTGAATGCTAATGGTTCTGCATTAGTCGTTCCTAAGAACTGAGCAGAGGGGTCAGTAATGGCATTTCCGCCCAGCGACCAGGCGTCTACGCTTCCGTCTTTGCTTAGTACAGACCAGCTTCCGTTATAGATGTAAGAAACCTTTTCTGTCGTACTATAATATGCCCAGTTGATCTGTGGAGTGGCAGGTGGTGCAGCAAGATTTCCTTGCCAGATGATGCCAGTTCCGTCGGTTCCATCACAAACATATTGCGTTGCGGTAACTTCCAAAGCATCCAAAATTCCATCTTTGTCTGTGTCCAATCCTGTTTCAATTTTGGATCCACCGGTCGGGCAATTCACCCCTGGAGCCTCCGTAGTTACCTTCACTAATGAGGTCTTTCCAGGGTCTCCTTCAGGGCCTTTATCCCCGGTCGGACCTTTGTCACCGGTATCTCCCTTATCTCCTGGCAAACCTTTCTCTCCAACCGGACCTTGTAAACCCACTGGTCCCTGATCGCCGGGTAGTCCTTTTTCGCCTATTGGTCCCTGCAAGCCTACCGGCCCCGGATCCCCGGTCGCACCTTTGTCACCGGTATCTCCCTTATCTCCCGGCAAACCTTTATCGCCGGCCGGGCCTTGTAAACCCACTGGCCCCTGATCGCCGGGTAATCCTTTTTCGCCTATTGGTCCCTGCAAGCCTACCGGCCCCGGATCCCCGGTTACGCCTTTATCCCCGGTTTCACCCTTATCACCTGGCAAACCTTT
>DASWXL010000164.1:0-8327 GCA_036405495.1 Sphingobacteriaceae bacterium
TGAGCGGTATATTGCCGACCAGACGACGATCGCCGGAGATTTCGCCTTTGAACTGTACGATACCTATGGATTTCCGATCGACCTGACGGAGCTTATGGCGCGCGAAAAAGGAATTTCGGTTGATATGGACGGCTTCAATACGGCGCTTGAAGAACAGAAAAGCCGTTCACGTGCGGCTACTGCTATTGATACAGGAGATTGGGTCGTTCTCAGGGATAGCGACGAGGTAGGATTTGTGGGTTATGATGCATTAGAAACTGAAACACGGATACTTAAATACCGCAAGATCAACGCTAAAGGAAAGGACCAGTATCAGATCGTTCTGGAGAAAACACCTTTTTATGCCGAGTCGGGAGGCCAGGTTGGAGATACCGGTCGCCTGGAAGATCATAGCCGCATGTTCAGTATCGACATAACCGACACTAAAAAGGAGAATAATCTGATCGTTCACTTTACCGATACGTTGCCGGAAGATCCTGAAGGTGATTTTTTCGCGGTTGTGGATGAAGAAAAGCGGCAACGGACGGAAAACAATCACTCAGCCACCCACTTGCTGCATGCCGCCCTGAAGCAGGTCTTAGGAAAACACGTAAATCAGAAAGGGTCGCTGGTCAATGCAGATTATCTGCGATTTGATTTTTCGCATTTTGCCAAGGTTACCGACGAAGAACTGGCTCAGATCGAGTCGATTGTAAATAGCCGTATTCGCGAAAATATCACCAAGAAGGAGGAACGTGACGTTCCCTATCAGGAAGCTATCAACTCTGGTGTTACGGCGTTGTTTGGCGAGAAATATGGTGACTTTGTACGCGTCATAACCTTTAGCGATGCTTATTCGAAAGAACTTTGCGGCGGTACACATGTGAAAGCGACCGGGCAGCTCGGCTATTTCAAGATCGTTTCTGAAGGTGCTGTTGCGGCCGGTGTGCGCCGTATCGAAGCTATTACTGCCGGCAAAGCAGAGCAATATATCAGCGAACAGAACAGTCTGGTTTCAGAACTGAAGCAATTGCTAAAGAATCCGAAAGACCTGCTGAAAACGGTGGAGGGTTTGCTGGAGGAGAATTCGCGTCTCAAAAAAGAGGTTGAGAAGAGTATCCTTGAAAAGGCTGCCGGCCTGAAACACGAACTGGTTAAGAAATCGCGACAGGTAGACGGCGTGAACTTCATTGCAGAAAAAATATCCCTTCCCAATGCTGAGGCGGTCAAGAATCTGGCTTATGCCATAAAAGATATTCAGGAAAACCTGTTCCTTGTGCTTGCGGCCGATCTGGAAGGCAAGCCTAATATTACGGTGATGATATCCGAGGATCTCGTCAAAGAGAAGGGATTGCATGCGGGTAATATTGTGAAAGATCTCGCAAAAGAGATTCAGGGCGGCGGCGGCGGCCAGCCGTTCTTTGCAACGGCGGGAGGTAAAGATCTGGACGGCCTGGATAAAGCGCTTCAAAAAGCCGAATCGTACCTTTAAGAGGGATGCCTTCTGTGTCCCTGAGGCGGTTGGATTATTCAAAACAATTGAATTGATCCAACCGTTTTCTGTTTAAAAATATCCGGACTACTAATGTAATGTTATGCATGTTGATAAGATATACAATCAGGGGTCGGCGAGAATTTTCAAGAGTAATTTTTTAGAAGCATTGTCCAAAACGAGGCCATGGGTGATCTATGTTATCTATATCCCGTTGTGCGCTTATCTGCTATACTATAGTTATGCGGAGTTTAATTTTTCCGGATTATTCATTGCCGGACTGTTCTTTGTCGGAATGCTCAGCTGGACGCTTTTCGAATATGTTACTCACCGTTATCTGTTCCACTATGAAGCAACAAGTCAGTTAGGCAAACGGATCGTATATATCTTCCATGGCACACATCATGAGTTTCCGCGCGACAAAGACCGGCTCTTCATGCCTCCCGCGCCGAGTGTTCTTTTTGCGGTCGCCCTGTTTGTCCTGTTATATCTGTTGTCGTTGTTGATCGCCGGTACAGGCAGTTATTCATTCGTTTTCTTTCCTGGCTTCGTGATCGGCTATCTGCTCTACGTGTCTATGCATTACGCCATTCACCGGTACCCGCCGCCAAAGGGATTTAAGGCTCTGTGGCGAAATCATCACCTGCACCATTATAAATACCCCGAGCACGGATTTGGGGTAAGTTCTCCTTTTTGGGATATCGTTTTCAGGACCGTTCCGAAACATGAACCGAAAGAACCCGATCGCGAAAAGGCATCCGAACCTTAACGGCTTTTTCCTGATGTGAATCCGCTGCCTGCCAGTTCATCAATTTTCTCATTTTTTAGGCTTAAAACGGTATATTTGATAAGTTTTTTAATTACCCGCGGAAACTTATTAAATGATCTCAGTTCCGAAAAATACAGATCCGTACGAGTTGGTAGTTGGTCTGGAAGTGCATGTGCAGTTATCAACTGCTACAAAGATCTTTTCTGCGGATTCTGCGGCATTCGGAGCGGGGCCCAACGAGAATATCAGTTCGGTGTCGCTCGGTTTACCCGGTACTTTGCCGTTTACCAACGCTAAGGTAGTGGAGTATGCCGTAAAGATGGGACTCGCATTGAAGTGTGCCATTAATCTGGAAAATCGTTTCGACCGGAAAAACTATTTTTATGCTGATCTTCCCAAAGGTTACCAGATCACTCAGGATGCACTGCCGATCTGTAAGGAAGGTTATTTGGCCATTAAGGCCAATGACGAAAGCACGAAGAAGATCAGGGTGAACCGCATTCACATGGAGGAGGATGCCGGGAAAAGTATACATGATCAGGATGAACAAGACTCGCTGATCGATCTTAACCGGGCAGGCGTCCCGCTTATTGAGATCGTATCCGAACCGGATATCCGGACGGCTGACGAAGCCGGCCTGTATCTTTCTGAGATCCGGAAAATCGTTCGCTTTCTTGGCATTTCGGATGGTAACATGGAGGAAGGAAGTTTACGGTGCGATGCTAATATCTCCGTCAGAAAGAAAGGGGAGACCTCGTTCGGCAACCGCTGTGAAGTAAAGAACCTGAACTCGATCAGAAACCTTCAGCGTGCCATCGGTTTTGAGTTTCAAAGGCAGGTGGACCTGCTCGAAAAGGGTGAAACCGTCGAACAAAATACATTGGCATTCGATGCTGCAACAGGTGCTACATCGCCATTGCGGAGCAAAGAAATGGCCAACGATTACCGCTATTTTCCGGAGCCTGATCTTCCGCCCGTTGTTTTAACCACTGAGTATGTCGAGGTGCTGAATCAGCAACTGCCCGAGCTTCCTGAACAGATGAAGGAGAGGTTTAGCAGACAGTACGGTCTTTCTGATTATGATAGTAATTTACTTGCTTCTGAAAAAGATACGGCTGATTATTTCGAACAGGTTTGCCTGCTTACCGGTAATTACAAAGCTGTCGCAAACTGGGTCAACGGTCCTCTTCGTGCATATCAGAATGAGACCCGCTTGCCGCTTAATATCATCACTAAACCAGCGCGCTTAAGTGAGTTGATCGGTCTGATCGATGAAGGAAAGCTAAGCTTTTCCGTAGCATCGCAGCAGATGTTTGCGGCAATGGTCCGACAACCGGCACGTTCTGTAAATGATCTGGCTGTGGAGCTGAACGTACTCATCAGTACTGATGAAGCCGAATTGAATAACCTGGTGGAGGAAGTCCTGAATTTATATCCGGATAAGGTAGCAGAATACAAAAAAGGAAAAAAAGGCGTTTTAGGATTGTTTATGGGCGAGTTTATGAAACGCTCGAAAGGCAAGGCTGATCCGAAAACAGCAAATAGTATACTTGTAAAAAAATTAGAAGAAGCGTGAAAAAACTTTCAATACTCGCTGTTGCCGTCATGGCGATGGCATCTTGTAAAAATAACGATCAATTCAGTATTTCAGGGAAGTTAGATAATGCGGCCGGAATAAAGAAGGTTTTGCTTTATGAAACCGATCAGCTGGTCGATTCAGTCTTTTTGAACGAGAACAATGAATTCAGATTTATCCGTTCGGCCGGAGAGGCAAACTTCTATACGATCGAAGCCGGTGAGAAGAACTTTTTGGTTGTTGCTGAGAATGGTGATGAAATAGCTATTGAAGCTGATTTTGCCGACCAGGCGAACACCTATAGGGTTGAAGGTTCCCAGGCATCCGAAAAGATCAGGGAGTTCAATCAGATCAGCAACAAGTACGGTACAGTATATCGCGACCTGCAGGACGAGTTCAGTCAGAAGGTAGCCGCCAAACCGGATGCTAAGGATTCTATTTACCAGTCTCTTTTACCGCGGTTACAAGAAAACATGGATGCTTTTGCAAAGGATGCGCTGCAGTTTGCAGAAAAGAATAAAGATAACCTTGCCGGTTTTTATGCTGCAGGAACTGTTGACCCGTTGCGGAATGAACAGCAGCTGATCGCTTATGCCGAAGATATCAAGTCAAAGTTTCCGGATAACCGCGCGGTTCAGTCATTCGTTTCCCGGATGATGGCCGTTAAGCCGGTTTCCGTCGGTCAGCCGGCCCCTGACTTTACCCTGCCAACGCCGGAAGGAAAAGAGCTTAAGCTGTCCGACCTTCGTGGTAAATATGTGCTGCTCGATTTTTGGGCTTCCTGGTGTGCACCGTGCCGTGAAGAAAATCCCAATATTGTTAAGCAGTACAACGATTTTAAGGATAAAGGCTTTACCGTATTAGGGGTATCCCTGGATGATGACAAGGGCGACTGGGTAAAGGCGATCAAAGATGATAATCTGGCATGGCCGCATGTGTCGGAGCTTAAGCGCTGGGACGGACAGGTAGCGACGCTGTATAAGGTGGAAGGTATACCAGCCTCGTTCATTCTGGACCCGAATGGCAAGATCATCGGCAAGAACCTTCGCGGAGCAGAACTGGAAGCGTTCTTAAAAGAAAATATAAAGTAGAGACTATGATTGTTAGCGGGTTAGGTGCTTTAACAATTTATTAACAGTATATTAACCTTATAATTTCTTCAAGAACATACTTTAGCTCCGTAATTTAAAGGTATGAGCACTGCTAAACACAAGATCCTTATTGTAGACGACGAACCGGATATCAGGGAACTGATAGAATATAACCTTAAGAAAGAAGGCTATCAGGTCACTACCGCCGGTAACGGACAGGAAGCAGTATCACAGGCGAAAAAAATTCTTCCCGACCTCATCATTCTTGACATCATGATGCCGGTAATGGATGGGATAGAGGCATGCCGCGTGTTACGAAGTCTGCCGGATTTCAAGAATACGTTTATGGTCTTTTTAACCGCAAGAAGCGAAGAATACTCGGAAATTGCCGGTTTTAACGTGGGCGCCGACGACTATATCGCTAAACCAATAAAGCCACGCGCCCTGGTAAGCCGTATCAATGCGATCTTACGCCGCACTTCCCAGACAGAGGAAGTTCAGCAAAACAAGGTAGAGATCTCTGATCTTGTCATTGACCGCGATTCATTCCTGGTCTACCGCGGTGATGAAAAGATAGTGCTTGCAAAGAAAGAGTTTGAACTGTTGTACCTGTTGGCCTCGAAACCGGGCAAAGTATATACGCGTGAAGTGATTTTGAAGAATATCTGGGAGGACTCTGTTGTGGTAACGAACCGTACCATCGACGTTCACGTCAGGAAACTCCGGGAAAAGCTTGGCGATAAATACGTATCCACGGTTAAAGGGGTGGGATATAAGTTTGAACCTGATCACCTGGCATAAACTTGAAGCTTTTTAGTTCTTCAGCGCTTTTTCTGCTATTTTTGCGCTGTGAAGTTTCCAAAGTTTTCCGATATCATTCTTTTTGAAAACGACGATCTTATTGTCGTGAACAAACCTCCGTTCCTGGCGTCTCTTGATGAGCGCGAAGGGGGGGAGGTCAATCTGTTGCGACTGGCTAAACAATACACAGCCGATGCTCAGATCTGCCACCGATTGGATAAGGAGACGTCCGGTGCACTTATCATCGCGAAGAACCCTGAAGCTTATCGTAGTATTTCCATGCAGTTTGAGCGGAGAAAAGTGAATAAGGTCTATCACGCTGTGATCAATGGAACCCACGTTTTTGAAGATCTGCGTGTCGATCTTCCGATCCTGAACCTGGGCAATAAGAACGTCACGATCAGCCGCCAGGACGGAAAGGCTGCCGAGACCTGGTTTAAGTCGCTCCAATATTTTAAGCACTATACCCTGGTCGAATGCCGTCCGGTAACCGGGCGAATGCATCAGATCCGTATCCATCTGGCCTCACAGAAGGCGTCGATCGCCGGTGATACCATGTATGGAGGAAAGGCGGTATTTCTTTCAGGCATTAAACGCGGTTATCGTCTGGGTAAAGATCAGGAAGAACTGCCGATCATGAAACGCTTTGCTTTACATGCAAAGGAGATCACGTTCAGGATCAAGGACGATACAGAAATGACTGTTTCAGCGCCCTATCCTAAGGATTTTGCCACTCTTTTGAAGCAACTGGAGCAGTTCGACAGTTAATTTCTCTCCATCGCCCCGTAAAATTCAGCTACGGCTTCCCACTGAGGGTCGTCTTCAAAGGTGAAATTTTTTATTCTGCTGTGGCGCTTCTGCAGGTCTGATAACGCCTTATTGATCTTAGCCTGATCTTCATGCTTAATGTAAAAGATCAGATCGCGGTAACCGTTCATGGTCGTTTTGCCGATAAACGCGTTCAGTGATGCGGCGTTCAACGAATCAAGCAGCTCTGCTTCCAGTTTTGAGAACGCTTCGGCTTCTCCGGTAGTCGGATGCCCGCTCCCATCTTTCTCCGCTGTCGTGATGGTAACGAATAACGATAGGGGAAACTCGTTTTTATGAGCGAAACCCTGGTACCGCTCATCAATGGTGGCTGAACACGGCTTACCGTCTACTGAAAAATGCAAGGTAGTAAACTTTGGTCTGGCCACACTATCCACGGTGGCGGCAAGCTGTGTGGCAGCATTTATCTGACTTTCATTGCCGCACGCGATGAGGGTTAAACCGAAAAGGACAAATGACAAAACTGAACGCATAGCTGAAAATAAGAAAGCCCGGCTTTAACCGGGCCTTATACTTAATAATTATATCCGAGGATCTTGAGCACCTGTTTGCTATTCTGCTCCTCTCCAAATACTTCAAAGTTGAACGTTTCATCACGGTTTCGGCGGATGATGACGTGCTTAGGCGAGGGCAAAAGGCAGTGATGTATACCTCCGTAACCGCTTAATACTTCCTGATAAGCGCCCGTATGGAAAAAGCCCAGGTACTGAACCTTTCTGGTTTTAGGCATGAATACGTTGTTCATGTGCGCTTCCTGGCTGTAATAATCCTGGCCATCGCAGGTGATACCGCCTAGGTTCACTTTTTCATATTCCGAATCCCAGTTGTTCACGGGAAGCAGAATATATTTCTGATTTAGTGCCCAGACATCCGGAAGATTGGTGATGAATGATCCATCGAGCATCAGCCATTTCTCACGATCATTCTGCTGCTTACGGCCGAGAACTTTATAGAGGATTCCTGAAGCTTCTGCACAGGTATATTTTCCAAATTCGGTGATGATATCCGGTTCCTCAACATCATGTTCGGAGCAGATCTCTTTGATCCGCTTCACGATCTCGTTTACCATGTATTCGTAATCAAAATCAAACACCAGCGAATCTTTAAATGGCATCCCGCCACCAATATCCAAAGTGGTGAGGTAAGGATTGATCTTTTTAAATTTACAGTAAAGGGTTACATATTTCTCCAGCTCATTCCAGTAGTACGGAGTATCGGAAATTCCGGAGTTGATAAAAAAGTGTAACAGTTTTACTTTAAAGTTCGGGTTTGATGCGATCTTGTGCTGATAAAAGTCGATCACATCCTCCATCCGGATACCTAATCGTGAAGTATAGAACTGCGAGTTCGGCTGCTCTTCAGATGCGATACGGATACCGAGGTTGCAGTGAATATCAAGCTCGTCATCGTAGATGTTGAACTCCTCTTTATTATCCAGTACAGGGATAATGTTGGTAAACCCGTCGTGCAGCATATCAATGATATACTGCTTGTACTGGTAAGTTTTGAAGCCGTTACAAATGACCGTGATGTCTTTTTGAACAATGCCTTTTTTTTCCAGGTAATCGATCATCGGCATGTCAAATGCGGATGACGTCTCGAGGTGGATATCGTTGCGCAGTGCTTCTTCAACCACATGGCGAAAATGTGAGCTCTTGGTGCAGTAACAGTATTTATAGCCTCCGCGATAATTGTTATTGACAATGGCCTTTTGAAAAAGCAGTTTTGCCTGCTGGATTTTTTTGGTGATAATAGGAAGATATGTGAACCGCAGGGGCGTTCCATACGTTT
>DASWXL010000165.1:0-13640 GCA_036405495.1 Sphingobacteriaceae bacterium
AATTCGCTTATTATGCCTAAAGGATTTTTTAACGTTCCAGCGCCTGTAAATGAGCCGGTTTTGAACTACGCTCCGGGAAGCAAAGAACGCTCATTATTACAAGCGGCTTTGAAAGAAGCCCGTTCCAAAGAAATTGATGTACCGATGTACATTGGAGGAAAAGAAGTGCGAACCGACAAGCGTGTGGCCTTAAAACCGCCGCATGATCATCAGCATATCCTCGGATATTATCACCAGGGTGATAAAAGCCATGTTGAAGAGGCTATAAACGCTGCTTTGGCTGCTAAAAATGACTGGGAAAGCTTAGGATGGGAACACCGGGCGGCGATCTTCCTGAAAGCGGCTGATCTTATTGCCACCAAATACCGTTATAAGCTGAACGCTGCCACCATGCTTGGCCAATCGAAAAATGCATACCAGGCGGAGATCGACTCGGCATGTGAGATCATCGACTTCCTGCGTTTTAACGTTAAATACATGTCGGAAATTTACGAACAGCAGCCGCCTGTATCGCCACGGGGAATCTGGAACCGTGTTGAACAGCGCCCGCTCGAAGGATTTGTTTTCGCGTTAACGCCATTCAACTTTACTGCTATTGCAGGCAACCTGCCTACTGCCCCTGCCATGATGGGCAATGTGGTAGTGTGGAAACCGTCAAACACGCAGATCTATTCAGCCAATGTATTGATGGAGATCTTCCGTGAGGCGGGCGTTCCGGACGGCGTTATCAATCTGGTATATGTATCCGGGCCGGAAGCGGGCGATGTGATCTTCAACCACCGTGATTTCGCGGGCATCCACTTTACTGGCTCTACAGCTGTTTTTCAGGACATCTGGAAAACCATCGGCAATAACATTCATCAATACAAATCGTATCCGCGTATCGTCGGCGAAACCGGTGGCAAGGACTTTATCCTGATCCATGGTTCGGCAGATCCTGCAGCCTCGGCAACCGCGATCGTACGGGGGGCGTTTGAATACCAGGGTCAGAAATGTTCGGCCGCATCGAGGGTGTATGTGGCGGATTCCGTCTGGCCTGCCATCAAAGAACTGATGTTAAAGGACATGGCGACGTTCAAAATGGGCGGCGTTGAGGATTTCAGCAACTTCGTTAATGCGGTTATCGACGAGAAATCGTTTGACAAGCTTGCCCGGTATATCGATGACGCTAAAAACGATCCTTCACTGGAGATCATTGCCGGAGGCAACTACGATAAATCAAAAGGCTACTTCATTGAGCCGACGGTAATTGTTACCAAAGATCCGCGCTACGTTACCATGTGTGAAGAACTTTTCGGACCTGTTCTTACCGTTTATGTTTATGCTGATGAAGAGTTTGACAGGACGCTGGAAATTCTGGACAACACCTCCATTTATGCATTGACCGGTGCTGTGATCGCACAGGACAGATACATCATCGAGAAAGCAAGCCATGCATTGCGGAATGCTGCCGGTAACTTCTATATTAATGACAAGCCCACCGGGGCGGTTGTTGGCCAGCAGCCGTTCGGAGGCGCCCGGGGCTCGGGTACGAACGATAAAGCAGGATCAATGATCAACCTGCTGCGCTGGGTGTCACCCCGTTCAATTAAGGAAACATTCGATCCGCCAACGGATTACCGTTATCCGTTCATGGAAAAAGAATAAGACAGAAGGCTCAGCAATGAGCCTTTTTTATTTAATGCAGGGGCAGACGGAAGAAAAACGTAGATCCCTTGCCCGGCTCGCTGATAACGCCGATATCGCCGCGATGGCGTTTAATGATCTCGTGCGTGATGTATAATCCCATTCCCAGTCCTGAAATTACGGGCGATAACTCGTCTACCCGATAGAACCGGTCGAAGATCTGCTCCTGGTCTTCTTTTGAAATACCGATCCCCAGGTCTTTGATCTCTATCTGAATATATTCTTTACCCGGCGTGGCATTGAGAAAAACCTTATCGGCTCCGGGCGAATACTTGATAGCGTTGACCAGGAAGTTCGTTATTGCCTGTTCCAGGCGCAATTTGTCGCCGTTGATGGTTACGTCTGGTATACGTTCGGGCTTAATGATCTGATGGCTGTTAAACATATGCTGAACGTTTTCAACGCTTTCGTTTATCAGGTCTTTCAATAAAAATGGCTTTTTACTGATCTGAAGCCGCCCGGCCTGTATCTTGGTAACGTCGAGAAGGTCGCTGATAAGCTGATTCAATTTATCCACGTTCGATGCCGCTTTATTGACGTAATTCTTCTCTGCCGGCTGTAAGGGCGAACGCTGCAGCAACTGGACGTAAGCCTTTATACTGGTGAGCGGCGTTTTAAGCTCGTGACTGGCAATACCGATAAATTCATCTTTCTTGGCTTCTATCCTTTTGGTGAATGTAAGTTCTTCAACTGCTTCCGCACGGCGTCTGATCACATTCACGGCCATGATAAAGATCAGACCGGTAATAGCCAGTCCAAAGACCAGAATGAGGACAGGCTGGTTTCTCTCTATTGATGAGCCAAAACTTTTTGCCGATAGCACCGACACCCGCCATGGGGTTCCGGCCACCATAAAGGTGGTGTCGGTTTTAAACTCCCTGTCGTTCTCCGGGCGCCCGGGATCTGTGGCGTATAACAGATTCTTCGGATCAACGGCGCCATCGTATAATTCAACCTCAATGTCTTCAAACTCACTTAATATCGAACGCATCAGATCGTATGACCGAAACGCATTATAAACGAACCCCTTTAAGTGCTTTCTGCGGTCGGCCGGGTCCCCTGCCGGCATTCGCTCATCATAAACGGGCAGATACAGGAGAAAGCCCGGCTGAACATTTGAGGTTCCCTCCTGAACAAGCGTAACTTTCCTGCTCATTGCAGCCTCTCCCGTAGCGATGGCGCGGTCCATGGCCTTCCGCCGGATATCTTCGCCATACATATCGAAACCAAAGGCACGGAGATTTCGGTCTTTGAAGGGTTCGATGTAAATTATGGGGGTTAAGTAATCATTCTTTAACGACGACTTTACAGTAAACTCCGGATAGCCGCTTTTCTTCATTTTATCTTCCAGTTCGGAGATCTCATTTCGGGAAATGAATGTGCAATACGCGATAGCCTCTATACCGGGATAATTTGAAGTCAGCATCAGGTTACGGGTGTACGCCCGCCACTCTTCAGACGTCACGGTGTCTGCAGAATAAAACAGACTCTGGCAGCCTCTCAGAATTTGAATGTAGTCGGCAATGCGCGTGTTTATCGTCCGGGTTACTTCAGCCACCCGCAGAGTGAAGACCCTTGACCGCCGTGCTGAAGCCGATACCGTGGCTTCGTAAAACGCATAAAGGGAAAAAGAACACAGAATGATCAGTATTAAAACGGCTGGATAATAGGTCTTTAAAAATTTCGTAAACTCCATAATTTTCAGCTGGCGCGGGTCAAAATACGCAAACCGGCGACAGATATTAAACAATAAGCAAATATCTTGCCTTTTTAGCAAGAGCCGAAAGCACGTTTTACATTCAACGTCTTACGCCGGAAAATTGTTGCCGCAAAAAGAAAAGGGGCCCCGTTTGACGAACCCCTTTTCCTGATTTTGATCAGTCGAGCGCAAAAACCCTGGCCAGATTTTCAGGCCCGGTGGACGAAACCTCCAGATCCTTGATATAACCCGTATTAATGTCGATCACCCAGCCGTGTATCTCCAGGCCGGCACGCTCTCTCCAGGCGTTTTGAACGATAGTTGTTTTGCATAAGTTATAGACCTGCTCTACCACATTAAGTTCCACGAAACGATTTTCACGTTCCCTGAGATCTTCGATCTGCTCCAGCTCCTTGTGGTGTAGCCGGTAAACATCCTTAATATGACGCAGCCAGTTATCGATCAGGCCGAACTGCCGGTTACTCATCGCCGCTGCTACGCCGCCACATCCGTAATGGCCAGCTACGATCACGTGTTTTACCTTCAGAACATTGACAGCAAAATCCAGCACGCTCAGCATGTTCATATCCGAATGCACGCAGATATTAGCAATGTTCCGGTGTACAAAAACATCGCCGGGGCGTGTATTGGTTACCTCATTGGCCGGAACCCGGCTATCCGCACACCCGATCCAGAGCACGTCCGGATTCTGACCTTCTGCTAGTTTATTGAAATAATCCGGGTCTGTTTTCAGTTCTTTCTTCACCCAATCACGGTTGCCCTGCAGCAGCTGGTCATAGCTGCGCTTCTGCGTTACTTTTACTTTATTTTTCATTTTAATAATGATATTATACCGCCGGCATTCGCCTACTTCATCAGTTGTTCCGCTGATACGGGGAGCGTTTATCCGCCTCAGCAGCAAAACTAATAACAAGCGACCGTTTTTTATCGCCGAAAAACTATTTTTACCACTTTATATGTGTAAAAGTAAATCATCGGTATCTGAAAACTGTTGAGGATACTGATCTTTTTAATGACTAACCAATCTGAACGTGAATAAAAAAATCGAACAATTACAGCAAAAGCGGGATGAGGCTCTAAAGGGAGGCGGCGATGCCCGGATTGCAAGCCAGCACAAAAAGGGCAAGCTGACTGCACGCGAACGTCTTCATTTTCTTTTGGATGAGGGTTCCTTTGAAGAGATCGGCATGTTCGTGACCCACCGTTCTACCGATTTCGGCTTACAGAATGAAAAATATTTAGGCGACGGCGTCGTAACCGGTTATGGCACCATCAGCGGCCGGCTGGTATACGTATTCTCGCAAGACTTTACCGTCTTCGGCGGCTCGCTTTCTGAAACTCATGCCGAGAAGATCTGCAAGGTGATGGACCTGGCCATGAAGAATGGCGCACCGGTGATCGGGCTGAACGACAGCGGCGGGGCGAGAATCCAGGAGGGTGTCGTTTCTTTGGGCGGCTATGCGGATATCTTTTATCGTAACACGCTGGCATCCGGCGTAGTTCCCCAGATTTCCGCTGTAATGGGGCCGTGTGCAGGTGGTGCCGTGTATTCTCCGGCAATTACTGACTTCATTCTGATGGTTGAACATACGTCGTACATGTTTGTAACCGGGCCCAACGTCGTTAAAACGGTAACGCATGAGCAGGTAACGTCGGAAGAATTGGGCGGAGCTTCAACGCACGCTACCAAATCAGGCGTAACGCATTTTGCCTGCGCCAACGAGATCGAGACCATTGAGCAGATCAAAAAGCTGTTAAGCTATATGCCGCAGAACTGCGAGGAAGTCGCGCCGATGGTCGCATACGAAGGCAACAATGAAATAAGATCGAAGCTGAACGACATCATGCCGGAAAACGCTTCTCAGCCTTATGACATCAGGGAGGTGATCGATGAGGTTATCGACGAAGGGTCGTTCCTGGAGGTGCACAAGGATTTTGCTGAAAATATAGTTGTAGGATTTGCCCGCCTGGCGGGTCGGAGCATTGGCATAGTAGCAAATCAGCCGGCGTTTTTAGCGGGCGTTCTGGATATCCATGCTTCAACCAAGGGAGCCCGGTTTGTCCGCTTCTGCGACAGCTTCAACATCCCTTTGCTGGTATTTGAAGATGTGCCGGGCTTTTTACCGGGCACCGATCAGGAATGGAACGCAATCATCACAAACGGGGCTAAATTACTTTATGCCTTCTGCGAAGCCACTGTTCCGCGGATCACGATCATTACCCGTAAAGCTTATGGAGGGGCCTACGACGTAATGAACTCGAAACATATTGGTGCCGATGTGAACCTCGCCTGGCCAACCGCCGAGATTGCGGTGATGGGAGCAAAAGGCGCCGCGGAGATCATTTTCAAACGTGATATCCAGGCCTCCGAAGATCCGAATGCCAAGTGGCTTGAGAAAGAAAAGGAGTATTCCGATATCTTCGCCAACCCGTACCGGGCAGCCGAGCGCGGATTTATCGATGATGTGATCGAACCGGCAGAAACACGGCAAAAACTTATCAAAGCGTTCAAGATGCTGGAAAATAAGGTCGTCAACCTTCCGCGGAAAAAGCACGGCAACATTCCGTTATAAGAGCTCCGTACTTCGTCCCGTGGCTGTTATCGAACAAATTGCGCATTACAACACCTGGCGTACCAGGCATGAAGCCCTGTATCCCGGCAAGCCATTTGCATCGGTGATGCTGCCCGGGGATGAAAACGGCATGCACTTCGGATTATTCGACGACAATAAGCTGATCACCGTAATTTCGGTCTTTATCACAGGCGATGAACTTCAGTTCAGGAAGTTTGCTACGCTGCCGGCGTATCAGGGCAAGGGGTACGGAACCCTGATGCTCAGCCATGTGATGGCCTTCGCCCGCGATGAGAAGCTGAAACGGATCTGGTGTAATGCCCGCACAGCCGCTACGGCCTTTTATAACAGGTTCGGATTGCATGAAGCCGGCACGCCCTTCGTAAAAAACGATATCGAATATGTGATCATGGAGCGTTATTTATAAGTTATATTTGTCTACTTACACTTTTTATTATGGCAGAGAACGATCAGGAAGAAAAAAAACACATTTCGGTAGTTACACCGGATTCCGTAAGCTTTTTTGAGAAGTATATCAATAATTCATCACCTACGGGCTATGAATGGGAAGGCCAGCGCTTATGGCTGGATTACGTCAAACCGTACATTGATGAGCATTATATTGATAACTATGGCACCGCTGTAGGTATTATCAATCCGGAAGCTGACTATAAAGTAGTTATTGAAGCGCATGCCGACGAGATATCGTGGTATGTAAACTATATCACTAAAGACGGTCTGATCTATGTGATCCGCAACGGCGGCTCCGACCATCAGATCGCTCCGTCAAAACGTGTGAACATCCATACGGAAAAAGGTATTGTAAAAGCTGTCTTCGGCTGGCCGGCCATTCACACCCGCTCCGGTGAAAAAGAAGAAGCGCCTACCATGAAGAACATTTTCCTGGATTGCGGCTGTACTTCAAAGGAAGAGGTCGAAGCTTTGGGTATCCACGTTGGTTGTGTCATCACTTATGAAGACGAATTCATGATCCTGAACGACCGCTATTATGTCGGCCGTGCGCTGGACAATCGTGTTGGTGGTTTTATGATCGCAGAAGTGGCGCGCTTACTCAAAGAAAACAACAAAACGCTCCCCTTCGGTTTATATATCGTTAATGCCGTTCAGGAAGAGATCGGCTTGCGCGGGGCGGAAATGATCGCACACCGCATCAAACCCAACCTGGCTATTGTTACCGATGTAACGCACGACACCCAAACCCCGATGATCAATAAAGTTGTTCAGGGCGACCTGGCCTGCGGGAAAGGCCCTGTGGTTTCGTATGCGCCGGCAGTACAGACCAACTTCAATAAAAAGCTGATCGAGGTTGCTGAAAAGAATGATATTCCGTTCCAGCGCCAGGCATCGTCACGGTCAACCGGAACTGATACCGATGCTTTTGCCTACTCAAACGAAGGCGTTGTGTCTGCGCTGATATCGCTGCCATTACGCTACATGCATACCACTGTAGAAATGGTCCATAAGGACGATGTGGATAATGTGATCCGTCTGATCTATGAAACCTTGCTTTCAATTGAAAGCGGCGCCGATTTCCGAACCATCAAATAGTAACTTAATCGTTACCCCCGGATTTTTAAAGTCTTTCCCTAAATTCTATTTTTGGAAAGACTTTTCTATTTACACCACTTACTCTTGTTATGATGAAAAAACACAGATTTAGAAGTTTACTTCTTATCGGGGGTATACTGGCTTCAAACTATTCTTCCGGCCAGGATAACCTTACCTACCAAAAGCCGCCGCAGGAAATTCTGGAGCTATTGAATGCGCCTTCAACACCTCAGGTGCGTTTCAATTCGAAAGGCGACTGGATGTTACTGTTTACGAGTCCGGATCTGCCTTCCATTGAGCAGGTTTCCCAGCCCATGCTTCGCATCGGCGGTTTACGCATTAATCCTGCAAGTAACTCGGCATTCAGCACAGCGGGTTACACCGCTGTGAAGCTAAAGAACATGGCAAGCGGCAAGGAATATCCGGTTTCCGGCCTCCCGGAAAAAGCACGCATCGGCAATGTGGCCTGGAGCCCGGACGAAAGCAAGATCGCATTTACAAACAGTACCCCGACGGGTATAGAATTATGGGTAGCCGATCTCCGCACATACACCGCCCGGAAACTGACCGGCGGTCAGGTAAACAATACCTACGGTGATGTTCTGGAGTGGTCTCCTGACGGTCAGGGCGTATTGGCTCAGTTTGTCGTAGAAGACCGCGGCGGCTTGCCGTCGAAGAACAACACGCCAGGCGGACCGGTAATGCAACAGAACCTGGGTAAAGCTGCACCTTCGCGCACTTACCAGGATCTGCTAAAGAACCCATATGATGAAAAGCTGTTCGATTATTACCTCACCTCACAGCTTAAAAAGATCGACCTGAACGGTATAGCAACAAATATAGGTGAACCGGCAATTTATCGCGGTTTTAACTATTCGCCTGACGGCAGTTTCATACTGACCGAAACAATTCAAAGGCCGTATTCGTACCTGGTTCCGGCCGGACTCTTCCCGTACAAAGTTCAGGTGCTGGGTAACCGCGGCAATGTCGTTAAAGATGTTTACTCCGCTCCTCTGGCCGATAATCGCCCTACGGGATTTGACGCAGTTTCCAAAGGTCAGCGCAATCACGCCTGGCGTTCTGATCAACCTGCGACGCTCTATTGGGTAGAGACTCAGGATGAAGGAAACCCTAACAAAGACGTAAAGGTCCGGGATATCGTATTCCAGTTGAGCGCTCCGTTTTCCGGACAGCCGGCTAAACTGGCACAGACCAGGTACCGTTATGCCGGGATCAGCTGGGCAAAAGATAATCTGGCCATCCTGAATGAACGCTGGTGGAAAACCCGTACCCAAAAGTCTTCTCTGATCAACCCCTCTGCAGGATCCGTTGTGAAGGTAATTGGTGAACGGTCATATGAGAACACGTATACGGATCCTGGAAGTTTTGTAACCGTACGTAACCAATTCAACCGTCCGGTGTTGCTTCTCGACAAAGGCAAAGCGCCCGTTGCATTCACTATCGGAACCGGAGCCTCTCCTCAGGGGGATCGTCCGTTTCTGATGAAATGGAACCTGGCCTCCGGAAAGCAGGATACGCTGTTCCGCTCCAAAGCCCCGTACTATGAACGCCCTGTTTTCTTCGCGAACGCCGGCACTCTGATCATCAGTCGCGAAGGTGTTGAGCAAGCTCCAAACTATTATCAGGTAAATCTGAAAAACCGGTCGGCGAAACCTGTTACCGCCTTTCCCGATCCGTATCCGAGCCTTCGGGGCGTCCAAAAGCAACAACTTTCTTATAAGCGTGGCGACGGACTGACATTAAGCGGTACTTTGTATTTACCGAAAGGCTATAAAAAGTCTGACGGACCATTACCGGTATTAATGTGGGCTTATCCGAGAGAATTTAAGACTGCATCTGCTGCCGGTCAGGTAAAAGGGACACCTTTCCAGTTTACCCGTGTTAGCTGGGCATCTCCGGTTTATTGGGTAAATCGTGGCTATGCAGTGCTGGACAACGCCGACATGCCGATCGTAGGCGAAGGAAAGAACGAGCCAAACGACACCTTTGTTGCGCAATTACAGGACAATGCAAAATCAGCGATCAACTATCTCACATCCCTGGGTGTTGCCGATCCGAAACGCGTCGCTATTGGCGGACATTCTTACGGAGCATTCATGACCGCTAATCTGCTGGCTCATACCGATCTTTTTGCTGCCGGTATCGCACGAAGCGGCGCTTATAACCGTACGCTGACACCTTTCGGCTTCCAGCAGGAGGAGCGTACGTACTGGCAGGCGCCGCAGATCTACAGCCAAATGTCGCCGTTCAGCTACGCGGATAAGATCAAAGAACCTATTCTGCTGATACATGGCGAGGCCGACGAGAACTCAGGGACGTTCCCCGTGCAGAGCGAGCGTTTTTATAATGCACTGAAAGGCCATGGAGCCACGTCGCGACTGGTATTCCTGCCTGCAGAGGCACACAGCTACCGTGCCGAAGAATCAGTTTCTCACATGCTTTGGGAAATGGATCAGTGGCTGGATAAATATGTGAAAAATAAAAAATAGGAAACTCCGTTATAGTTCTTCATAGGATTTCCATAGAGGCAGTAGCTTAACGGCTGCTGCCTCTTCTTATTTGAAGCAACCCGTTAAAGTCGCCCCTTTCATCCGGGATATTCACTGGCTATTTACTATTTTAGCAAACTATTTTCGTCCCGGAGCTTTTATAAACCTGAGAGAAAATAATCCCAAACCTATTATTAGATGAAACCAACGTTACTCATTTTAGCAGCCGGCATGGCAACCCGATACGGCAGCATGAAGCAAACGGATGCATTCGGTCCGAACGGCGAAACCATCATTGACTACTCTATCTACGATGCCATCAGGGCAGGATTCGGGAAAGTGAGCTTCATCATTCGTGAAGAGTTCCAGGATAGTTTCAAGGCGATCTTTGAACCTAAACTTAAGGGAAAGATCGAAACCGACTACGTTTTCCAAAGCTATGACCTCACTCCTTTCGGAATCAATAAAACCATCGAAAGACAAAAGCCATGGGGCACCGGCCATGCGGTTTTAGCCGCTCGAAATCAGATCAATGAGCCTTTTTGCGTGATCAATGCAGACGACTTTTACGGCTATGATGCGTTTGAAAAGATGTCTTTATTTCTCAACAATGAAGTCAGGGATGATTACTATTCTCTTATCGGATATGAGGTAAACAAAACGTTGTCAGATTACGGTGCTGTATCTCGCGGCATTTGTAAGGTAAATGGCGAAGGCAATCTTGACGAGATCAATGAACGCACAAAGGTGTATGCCAAAGACGGCCAGATCGTTTATGAAGATGACAACGGAATTACGCCGCTTCACGATGGAGCCCGCGCATCGATGAACTTCTGGGGCTTCACCCCTGCGATCTTCGGGCAGAGTGAAGAAATGTTCAAACGCTTTGTTGAAGCTAACGAGAATAATCCTAAATCAGAGTTCTTCATTCCATTGATGGCTGAAGAATTGGTAAAGACCGGCAAGGCACAGTTCAAGGTTATCCCAACCTCTTCAAAGTGGTTTGGAGTTACTTATAAGGAGGATAAGCCTATCGTGCAGCAAAGTCTTTCGGAGCTGGTATCTAACGGCGCATACCCAGCAAACCTTTGGGGATAACCTTGATACGGATATAACCACAAACAAAAAATCCCGGTCAAAATGGCCGGGATTTTTGTTTATATACGACTTCCTATTTCTTGTCGTCTTTAACCTCTTCAAAGTCGACGTCTGTAACGTTGTCCGCACCGCCTTGTGCCTGCTGACCGTCACCACCCGGCTCAGCGCCCTGGGCTCCTGCTTCCTGAGTAGCTTTGTACATCTCTTCTGAGGCAGCATTCCAGGCGTTCTGCAGATCGGCCTGAGCCGCATCCATATCAGCAAAGTTTCTTGCTGCATGTGCGTCCTTCAGCTTCTTCAGTGAGCTTTCAATAGGATCTTTCTTATCAGCTGAGATCTTGTCGCCATATTCCTTCAACTGCTTCTCGGTCGAGAAGATCAACGCATCGGCAGCATTCAGCTTATCCACTTCTTCCTTCGCCTTTTTGTCGGCTTCAGCGTTCGCCTCGGCTTCCTGCTTCATTTTTTGAATATCCTCGTCAGATAAGCCGGAAGATGCTTCAATACGGATCTTTTGCTCTTTACCTGTTGCCTTATCTTTTGCGCCAACATGGAGAATACCATTTGCGTCAATGTCAAAGGTTACCTCGATCTGAGGCACGCCGCGAGGTGCCGGCGGGATACCATCCAGGTGGAAACGACCAATGGTACGGTTCTGATTCGCCATCGGGCGCTCGCCCTGTAATATATGGATCTCAACGGAAGGCTGATTGTCCGATGCAGTGGAGAACACCTCTGACTTTTTAGTAGGGATGGTAGTATTTGCATCGATGAGCTTGGTCATAACGCCGCCCATAGTTTCGATACCTAACGAAAGCGGAGTAACATCCAGTAACAACACATCTTTAACCTCGCCGGTTAGTACACCACCCTGGATAGCCGCCCCGATCGCAACCACTTCATCCGGATTTACACCTTTAGAAGGCTCTTTACCAAAGAAGCTTTTTACCGCCTCTACAATAGCCGGAATACGGGTAGAACCACCTACCAGTATGATCTCATCAATATCAGAAGGTGACAAACCTGCATTCTTAAGCGCTGAACGGCAAGGATCAATCGTACGTTTGATCAGGCTGTCAGCCAGCTGCTCAAACTTGGCACGGCTCAATGTACGAACCAGGTGCTTTGGACCGCTTTGGTCGGCTGTAATATAGGGCAGGTTGATCTCTGTCTGAGTGGAACTTGACAATTCGATCTTAGCTTTCTCAGCGGCTTCCTTAAGGCGCTGTAAAGCCATTGCATCTTTAGTGAGGTCCATTCCGTTCTCGTTCCGGAATTCATCTGCAAGCCAATCGATAATGACCTGATCAAAGTCGTCACCGCCAAGGTGAGTGTCACCCTCTGTCGATTTCACTTCGAATACGCCATCACCAAGTTCGAGAACAGAAACGTCATGCGTACCGCCACCGCAGTCGAACACAGCGATTTTCATATCCTTATGCGCTTTATCAAGGCCATAGGCCAGAGCAGCCGCAGTAGGCTCATTGATGATACGTTTCACGTTTAAACCTGCAATCTCACCGGCCTCTTTTGTAGCTTGCCGCTGTGCGTCATTGAAATAAGCGGGAACGGTAATAACCGCTTCGGTTACTTCCTGCCCTAAGAAATCCTCAGCGGTCTTCTTCATTTTCTGAAGGATCATCGCCGAAATTTCCTGTGGGGTATATTTACGATCGTCGATCTCAACACGCGGGGTGTTGTTATCACCTTTAACCACGCTATAGGGTACCCGGGCAATCTCCTTTCCTACCTCGTCGTAGGAATTACCCATAAAGCGCTTAATTGAATAAATAGTCTTCCTGGGATTTGTGATTGCCTGACGCTTTGCAGGATCCCCAACTTTACGCTCACCATTCTCCACAAAAGCAACAATAGAAGGGGTTGTACGTTTGCCCTCGTGGTTAGCAATAACCACAGGCTCGTTACCCTCCATCACTGCAACACAAGAATTTGTTGTTCCAAGGTCGATACCAATAATTTTTGACATGCTTATATTCCTTTAAATAATGTTCAAAATGTACTGCTTTTCATTTATCAAGCGCTGTGCCAATAGCCCTTGTCAGGCATTTTACAGACAAAGACTGAAATTATGCGCTGTAAAGAACCTTAAAAAAATGACACCTTGACAGAATAACATGTTGCTGAAAACATCTGACAACAAAAAAGCCCTGCTCAATGAGCAGGGCTTTGTCGCGATTAGGTAGATTGTAATTATTCCCCTTTCGCTTCTTTATTCTCTTCTGAAGTTTCTTCAGGAGCAGCTTCAACAGCTGCTTCGGTTGACGCAGCAGGAGCTTCAGCTTTTTTTGCTTTTCCACCACGACGACGGGTTGCTTTCTTCTCAGGAGCAGCATCACCTTTAGTGAAGACTTCGTTGTAATCAACCAGTTCGATCAGTGCCATTTCAGCATTATCCCCTAAACGATTACCCAACTTCACGATACGAGTGTAACCGCCCGGACGAGTTGCAACTTTCTCAGCAAC